>JALZHT010000561.1 GCA_030860645.1 Acidobacteriota bacterium | reverse complement strand
GCGGCCGCCCCCTCGCGTACTTCCTCCGGCAGGTCGGTCAGGTGAATCTCGACGGCCGCGCCGGTGAGGGCCGCGGCGCGCTCGACGGCGTTCTGCAACTGCCGCACGTTGCCCGGCCAGCGGTATCCGAGCAGCGCCGCCCACGCGTCGGCCGAGATGGTCTTGGCGGGCAGCCCCGTCGCCGCGCAGAACTTGGCGAGCAGGTGTTCGGCAAGCGGCCGGATGTCGTCGCGCCGCTCGCGCAGCGGCGGCAGACGCAAATGCACGACGTTGAGGCGGTAATACAGGTCGGGGCGGAACGTCCCCTCTTCGATCCGCCGGTCGAGGTCGGCGCTGGTCGCGGCCACGACGCGCACGTCCACCTTGACGATGCGCGACGAGCCGAGCTTCTCGAACTCGCGCTCCTGCAAGACGCGCAGCAGCTTGGACTGGAGCGGCAGGCTCATGTCGCCGATCTCGTCGAGGAAGAGCGTCCCGCCGTCGGCCTGCTCGAAGCGCCCCTCGCGCCCGCCCTGCGCGCCCGTGAACGCGCCCTTCACGTGCCCGAACAGTTCGTCCTCCAGCAGTTGCTCGGGCACGGCGGCGCAGTTGAGCGCCACCAGCGCCTTCTCGCGGCGCGGGCTGAGTTGGTGGATGGCGCGCGCGATCATCTCCTTGCCCGTCCCGGTCTCGCCCGTGACCAGCACGGTCGTCGGGAACGGCGCGATGGTGCGCACCTGTTCGAGCAGCTTTTGCATGACGGGCGCGACCGCGATCAGGTTCGCCGGCCCGTCGCCGGCCGCGCCCCCGGTGACGCCGCTCGTCCGCGTCGCCCGCTCGGCGGCGACGCGGATCGTGCCCAGCAGTCCGTCCAGTTCGAAGGGCTTCGTGAGGAAGTCGGCCGCGCCGCGCTTCATCGCCTCGACGGCGATGTCCACGGTGCCGTGGGCGGTGATGACGATGGGGAGGATGCCGGGCCGCAGCCGCGGGCAGTGGCGGAGGAGGTCAAGCCCGGACATCCCGGGCAGGGTCACGTCCGTGACGAGGAGGTCGAACGGCTCGCGCCGCAGCCGTTCGACGGCGTCTTCGGCGGTCGACACGCCCTGCGCGTCATACCCCTCCATCGCCGCCGCCTCCAGCAAAACATCCTGCAAACGTTCGTCGTCTTCGACGATGAGGATTTTGACATTCATAAAGTTGAGGCGCGGCCTGCCCGCAGTGAGGCTGCGGCGGGCCTATCTACAGAGTACGCGCCCTCTCACACCTTTGTAAATAGCGCCGGCCGCCGGGAGTGGTTAAACGTCCCCGCCGGCGGCCCGTTCGGCGCGGCCCTCACGGGAGGGGCGGCGCGGCTTTAGCCCGTCATCACGATGCCGAAATGCTCGCGCAGCATGGCCGCGTATTCTTCCCCGTCAGTTAAAGTGCGCTCCTGCCGACCGCCGCCCTCGACCGTCGTGATCAGCCGCATCTCGCTCAGCGTGACGCGCCCTTCGCGGGTCGCCCGCGAGCAGACGCGCCCTCTGGTGAAGTGCGACTGCGGCGAGGTCTGGTGGTAGCGGCACATCTCGGCGAAGTCGGAATACTGGTAGGGCTGGAGGGTGAAACGGTACTGGGCCTCCCACTCGCCGCCGCCCTCACGCCGCATGAGAATCAAATGCGCGCCGTCGGGGACGATTCTATAAGCGCGCGCGCCCTGCTTCTGTTCGCCCCGCTCGTCGAGGAGGAGGGGTTCGAGGAACGAATCGCCGAAGCCGACATCCGCCAGCCAGCGCTCTTCGAGCGTGACCAGCAGCGCCATGTGGTCGAAGTCCGGGCCGAAGCCGCCCCCGGCCCGCGCCACCCCGGCCGAGAGCATCTGTACGTCGAAGCCCAGGGCGCGCAGCAGGGCGGCGAACAGGCCGTTGACCTCGTAGCAGAAGCCGCCGCGCCGGCCTTCGACGATCTTGGCGAACAGCGCGCCGTCTTCGAGGACGACGGGCTGCCCGGCGTGGATGCTGAGGTTCTCGAAAGGCACCGTCAGCAGGTGCGCGACCTGCAACCGGCGCAGCGTCTCGGCCGTCGGGGCGACGGGGCCGCGGTAGTTCATGCGTTCGAGATAAGCGTTGATGTCCAAGCGACTCTCCTTGCCGACGATCCAAAATTCGTAAGCGCCTCGCGCCGCACGACAGACCTATTCTTTCACCAAGTCCGAAAAATCTGTACTCGCCACCGCCGGCGAAACTCCGCTGCGCCCCGGGCGTGGCCGCCGGCTATGCGCCCGAACGACATTAGAGTAATCTGGCGAACGCGGCGGACGGACTTTTGAGCCTCTCAGAGAGCAGGAGCACGAACGGGATGGCAGACACATGTCAACACCTCGCACAGATACGCGAGGTCACGCCGAGCGCGGAGGGCTGTGAGGACTGCCTGAGGACGGGCGACACCTGGGTGCACCTGCGTCTGTGTCAAACCTGCGGGCACGTCGGGTGCTGCGACAGTTCCCGCAACAGGCACGCGACGAAGCATTACCGCGCCACCGGCCACCCCGTTATCAAATCCTTCGAGCCGGGCGAAGACTGGGGCTGGTGCTACGTGGACGAGTTGTTCTTTGAATCTCTCTGATGGCCGCGGCCTCGCCGGCGGGGAGGAGTCGGGATGATCAGTGCCGTCAGGCAGCCTTGCGACGAGGCGGTGATCGAGTCCGCGCCGGAGCAGAGGCCCTGCTCCGGCGTGGTCGGGCGGTGGGTGCTGGCGGCGGCGATCATCGGCTCCGGCATCACCTTCATAGACGGCACGGTCGTCAACGTGGCGCTCCCCGTGCTTCAGGAGCAACTGGGCGCGACCGTCGCCGAGGCGCAGTGGATCGTCGAGTCGTACGCGCTCCTGCTCGCCGCGCTCATCCTGGTCGGCGGCTCGCTCGGCGACCGCTACGGACGCCGGCGCGTCTTCTCTATCGGCGTGGCACTCTTCGCGGCGGCCTCCGCGTGGTGCGGCCTCGCGCCCGATGTCGGCCACCTCATCGTCGCCCGCGCGGCGCAGGGAGTCGGCGCGGCGCTGCTCGTGCCGGGGAGCCTCGCGCTCATCAGCGCCACGTTCAGCAGGGAGCAGCGCGGCCGCGCCATCGGCACCTGGTCGGGCTTCACGGCGATTGCCGCGGGCGTCGGGCCGGTGCTCGGCGGCTGGCTGGTGGAGAACGTCTCGTGGCGCTGGATATTTTTCATCAACCTGCCGCTCGCCGCCGTCGTGCTCGCCGTCACTTGGTGGCGCGTGCCGGAGAGCCGGGACGAGCGCGCGCGCGGGGGGCTGGACTGGCCGGGCGCGGCCCTGGCGGTGCTGGGCCTGGGAGGGGTCGTCTACGCGCTGATCGAATC
>JALZHT010000560.1 GCA_030860645.1 Acidobacteriota bacterium | reverse complement strand
CGCCGACGCGGCGCTCCTCGCGGCCTTCTCGCTCCCGGCCATCGGCCGCACGGGCGACCTGCCGCGCAACGCCGGCCGCGGCCCCGGCCTCTTCGCCTTCGACTTGAGCGTCGCGCGCGACTTCCCGCTCCCAGGGGGCGCGCGCCTGCGACCCGTGCTGGAGATCGCCAACGTCCTCAACAAGACCGTCTACACCTTCGGCGCGGAGTTCGTGGACTTCCGCGCGCTACGGTCGGGCGCGACCGCCGAGCAGCGGCGTGCGCTGCTCGACTCCTTCCTCGTCCCCGCGCGCACGCTCCGCCCCCGCACCCTACGGGTCGGCTTACGGTTAGATTTTTGACGTGGGGAATGAGGTCACGGCGCGCTGGCAGGAGCCAATGCGAGGAAGCCATTGGTCTTACTTGAGGGTGTCTGTGGGGTGAAGTTACCGATTTTTCCTCCTGCAAAAGTGATAGGCGGTCAGGAGGATTTTTTATTGACACATTTTCATAGTATGGATACATTTCGGCTCGTCTCCAGCACGAGTCTCCCGAGCCACTCGTCCACGCAAACGCTCACAGACGTTAATGCTTTGAGTTCGTATCTTTAACCCTCAGGGTCGGCGGTAGCTCATCATGTTTTCGCCGCCCTTGGTTAGAACCTCTACGCCGCGCATGGAGGTCTCAACCACCGAGATACGAACTACTCCTCAACCCACCAGCCAAAGGAGATTTCAAATGACTCACCACAGAAAACACATACTGTCACCCGCCTTGACTGTCTCCACCATCCTGATAGTGGTAGCGGCCCTCCTTATGTACGGAACGCGCGCCGCGCCGCGGCCTCCCGCCAAGAATGGAAGCAGGGGAGGCGATATGTTCGAGTCGCTGGAGGAGTCGGCTAAACGAAGCCGCGCGGCGGAGAAGGTTAAGAAAGCCCAACGCTCGCCGGACGTGGAAGAGGTAAACGGGGAGTACGAGAACTCCGTCGCCGGCTTGGCGGACGTGCTCTTTAACGAGTTCGGCGCCGAACTCCCCGCCGCGATTACGGAAAAGATGAAAGAGCGTCTGATTCGCGCGGAGTTGAAGTACAGGGAGGACGGGCGAGGGGTACGCGAATCCAACGTCGTGGAGGCCGTCAACGGCCTCGCAGATAAATTCGGCGCGCCCGACTACGCGAAAACTACCGAGCTTCAGGTGCGCACCATGCGGGCCAGCCTGAGAAGGTACTTGCCTAATCTGGTCGCCGTCGAGACCCTGCCGGAGAGAATGGGATTGAGGCAGCCGGTGGGCACCGGGATGAACCCGGAAGTGTCCCCCCTAGAGGCGGCCTTCCTGACGTTGCTGACAGTCCAGCAGAAGATGCTCAACGACGACTGGCAGCAAACGCCCGAGGAGTGGGCGGCTAATCAGAAGAAGAAGTATTTGGCGCGCGTCGCCGCGGCTGGGCAACCACAGACTGACGAGGTGCCGCAGTTCGGCGTCGCGGCCGGTGACGAGGAGAAGCAACGCCGCAACGACCAGAAGCGCAATCAGATGCGACGGCTGGTCTTACGCGGCGCGGCCAAGCTGAACGCGGCGCACCTGAACGACTTGGCGCAATCTTCTCTGGATACGCTCGGCATCGCCAAAGTTGAGGAGGTGCGCTGATGAAGAAAAGTACACTGCTGCTAATGATGCTCATGTTGATACTTGCGACGACGGCGGCTGATTGCAGCGACGATGGGATTCCCAACCCCGGCTTCGGGGCTATCGCCGTCGACCGCACCGGCCTCATCTCAAGTTTTGAGCGAGCCTTGCCCGGCGCTGTCACCGACTGGCATCACAACTTCGACGGCGAGGGTGCGACGGGCAATCGCTTCAAGTTCTTCACGCAGGGCGGCTCGGCAGGCCAGACGCTAGTTGACCAGGGGAGAGCCCCTGCGGGTTACAATATCAGAGCCGTGCAGGACTGGGGGCCATGTACCGGACTGAACGGCGTCCAGTTCATCAATCGCGGCGTGTGGAACTACGTGCCGTGCAGGCGAGGCGTTCGGATGGGCTTTAGGGGCGGAACCTTCAGCTTCTCGCCCAGCCCCGTTGACGTAAACAATACGAGTGGGTGGGAGTTCAGCGTCAGCGGCAGCGTCGCGGTCCTCAGCACGCAATACGGCATGCCGTATTTCGAGTTCAGGGACTCAGCGGGCAATCTTCGGGCCCGGCAGCAGGCCAGTTATTGTCACTCAAGCGGCACCTGGGCGCGCGGCCCGGCCTCCTGCTTGGCCTATCTCCCGGAAGGCGAGTACGGCGTCGAAATTGTCAACAAGACTCCCGACGGAATAGGCGAGGTGGTCGCAGTGGCCGACGTGCTGCTAGTCGACCACAGCGGCCCGCCGCCGTGTGACTCGGGGCAAATCTGTCAGTGACAGGTAAGCAACAGCGGCTTCACGAACCACTTCAAGGCTCGTGAGGTCGGCTCTTCAGCCCGGCGAGGGCCGCGGCACTCCGGTGAATGCTGCGGCCCTCGTCGGGCTTCAGATTCCGCGGGGGAGTCTACAAAACATCAGGGGAAGTCGCGCCGTCGCCGGGGATGAGCGGTACGCCGGGAGGGTGCCGGCCGCAAAAAAATATGACCTGATGGCGTGAGTATTTATTCTGCCTTTTGCCCGCAGGTGGGTTGTCGCACTTCTTCAGCTTACTAATCGTTCACAGCGCCAAGTTTGTATGAGATTTCTACCATCTCTATACGCCTGCCCGTTTTCCTCATTTCTTCGGCAGCCTCTGCTGTGTACGGCACATACCTGGCGTGCGCGTCTTCGCCGAATGGGAAGATTTTATTCATCAAGCGAATTGAGAGCGGAAGTGGCGGCCAAACCAGCATGTATTTACCTGCCGGTCGCGACTCCGCCTTGAGGATGTGCTCTACTTTGTGCCCTCTCAACTTACAGAACTGGTAATAGACCTCGAAGGCGAAGAACACCCCGATCTGTCGGATGCGGGTTTTCGGGCGACCATAATGCACCACCCACTTCAGCCACTCGACTCTACCCATGTGGGCCTCCCCACCCTAAAAGAAACCTGACGAAGAGTTATAGTATCATCCGCTATGATTTGGTCAAATATGGATGGGACAGGCTACGAACCCCTTCCTTTTCCGGGAACGTTCGAAATTCGTTTCGGCACAGCTAATGTGATACCTCGCTTGCGGTGCTCTCTTTACAAAACGCAAGCAAATCCATAGAAATTTACATGCGCTACATTTTTCGCCTGATATAAATTTCCACCACGGGCTGACCGTCGAGGCGCGCCGCCGCCTCTCGCCCCGCGCCGCCGGGTGGCGCGCCTCGCTGCGGGCGGCCTACACGCTGTCGCGCC
>JALZHT010000046.1 GCA_030860645.1 Acidobacteriota bacterium | reverse complement strand
TCATCTCACCCACGGGCTTTAGAGCCGGATGCCGGGCGCAGCCTCACCGGCGCCTCAGTTGCGGCTGAGAGCTTGTCGCTTCAAAGCCGCGTGAGTCAACATACAATGCCGGGCGTTCGGCGCTTCCCCGCTGGACATCGGCTCACTCATCTGCAAACCGCTATAGTATCCGAGCGGGCCAGCGAGTCAGATGAAGACTCTTCTCATGATGAAAGGGCGCGTACATGCTTCGTAAGCCGCGAAACTTTATTGTCCCCCTGCTCCTTCTTCTCATGGCGTCGCCGGCCGCGGCGCAAAAAACCTGCTTCACGTCGGAAGCGCGGGCGCTCGCCGAGCGGAGCGCGAAGGTCTGGCAGGAGCCTGACCCCGGCTACGACCCCGTCCTCGGCTACAACCCCGAGAAAGGCCCCCGCCCCGGCTCCATCGAGGTCAATCAGGACGGGCTGGCGAAGCCCGTCAACTGCGTCGCGAACAGAGACCCGAGCAAGGGCGCCGGCACCACGCCGAAATTCCACTGCTCCATCCCGGGCGTCGTTGACGAGGACGGCGATCCGATCCGTTACAAAGTGAAACCCCACTTCAAGGGGCAGGCGCGCGACCGGCGCAACGGCGAGATCTACGGCGAGTTCCTCTCCTCGCGCTTCTCGAAGGCGCTGGGCTTCTTCGCCGACGACGAGTGGGTCGTTGACGTGACCTGCCCGGACTGCGAGAAGAGCCTGACCAGCGGCTTCCAGGGGGCGCGCTTCACGCCCTTCCAACCCGCCGCCGGCATCGAGCTCCGCATCGGCAAGGGCATTGACGTGAACTGCAACAACAAGGACGGCGCGGCGATTGAAGGGGCGCTCGCGAAGCTGCTTCAGAACGGTGCGCCCCGCGCCGAGATCGACGCGTTCAAGCTCTGGCTCGCCTTCATAGACCACGGCGACACCAAGACCGACAACCAGAAGTTCGCCTGCCTCAAGTGGGCGAAGAACGCCGACAACACCCTGACCTGCGAGCCAGGCCAGGCGGTCTTCTACGTCAGCGACGCAGGCTCGACCTGGGGCCACTCCCGCTCCAGCGAGAACAAGGCGACGCTCGACGGGTGGGAGGGCAAAGACCCGATCCGTGTGAGCGGCGGCCGCTGCACCACGACCGCCAAGAGCGTCGGCGACGCCGCCGTCAGCGAGGCCGGCCGCCAGCTCCTCGCCAACGGCCTTCAGCGGCTCCTCGACGCCGAGAAACGCGACGGCCTGATCACCCGGGTCTTCCGCGCCTCGCGCAACCACGAGCGCGACCAGCCGGCGGAGGCGTGGGCCGCGGAGTTCGAGCGCAAGGCCAGGACGATCATAGACGCGCGCTGCTCGAACTGAGGGCCGGCGACCTCCGCTTCCCGAAGACCCCGCGGGCCTGGCCCCCGGGTCTTCGCGTTTTCAGGACTCGGCCGCGCGCAGGCTTCCGGCGATTCCGCGGCCGGGTCAGCCAGCCGCCGGGGGCGGCGACACACAAAGATGACATTTCGCGGCGGCGAGACGGCGCGCCGCCGGTTGCAACAGTTGGCAGTTGTGGTGCATCCTAATGAAGTCCTTCCTTCTCTCGCGCATCGACGGTGATGCGCCCCGCGCCTCGTATGGCGGCGGCGTTCTGGATGGTTCGAGAGCGGGCTTACTTTCAACTTCAGAAGCCGCTCATCCGTGAGCAACCGAACGCAGGTTCTTCGCTGCCACCGTTCCGACGAAGCCACTTCGATTCGACGCTTCTTCTAGCGCCCCGCTAGAGGCGGGGGAGGTACAACTACATGTCCATGAAACTCTACGTCGGCAATCTCTCGTTCCAGACTTCGGGCGACGACTTGCAGCAACTCTTCGCGCAGGCCGGCACGGTCGAGTCCGCGGCGGTCGTCGAGGATCGCGACACGGGCCGCTCGCGCGGCTTCGGCTTCGTCGAGATGTCTTCGAAGGAGGAGGGCGAGGCCGCCATCTCTCAGTTCAACGGCAAGGAAGTCAACGGCCGCAGCCTGACCGTCAACGAGGCGAAGCCGCGCGAAAACCGCGGCGGCGGCTTCGGCGGCGGCAACCGCGGCGGCGGCCGCCAGTCGCGCTGGTAACCACCCCGGCTCGTCGGCGGTTCTTCAAGAGAAGCCCCGGGCAAGGCACAAGCTCTGTCCGGGGCTTTATTGTCAGTAGCGTTTCTTCCGACGGACGCGGGTACACGAGTTTTGCGTCGAAGGAAAGTAACTCTCAAGCGCGGCTTCGCGGGGGCGGCCCGCCCGTCGCGCTGGAATTGGTCTCACAGCACGCTCGTCGCCGGCGTGCACGCGTTCAGCCTGCTCGGGCTTTGGTATTGGCCGCGCGTGGTTGACGCCGCCCTCTTTTTCGGCCTCTACCTCGTCACGTGCCTGGGGATCGGCATCGGCTACCACCGCCTGCTGACCCACAGGGGGTTCGTGTGCCGCAGGTGGCTGCGGCGGCTGCTCGCCTGGATGGGCGGGGCGGCCTTGCAGGGCGGCCCGGCCCGCTGGGTGGCGCTGCACCGCCGCCACCACCAGAAGGCCGACCGCGCGGGCGACCCGCACTCGCCGCGCGGGGGGTTCTTCTACGGGCACGTCGGGTGGGTGCTGCGCCGGGACGAGCAGGACGCGGCGGATCCCCGCGAGCTGGTGCCGGACGTTTCGGGCGACGACGCGTGGATGCGGGTGATGGATCGCGGGCTCCTGTTCGTGCTGCCGTGGGCGCTCACGGGGCTGTTCTGCTTCGCCGTCGCCGGGTGGCGCGGGGTGCTGTGGGGGACGGTCGTCAGGACGCTCGCCCTGTGGCACGTGACATGGTCGGTCAACAGCATCTGCCACACGTGGGGCCGCCGCCCGAACCAGACCAGCGACGAGAGCCGCAACGTCTGGTGGGTCGGGCTGCTCTCGCTCGGCGAGGGCTGGCACAACAACCACCACGCGCGCCCCGCCGCGGCCCTACACGGCTGGCGCTGGTACGAGATAGACATCTCGGGCTACGTGATCAGGCTGCTGGCGCGGCTCGGCCTCGTCCGGCGGGTCGTGCGCGCGCCGCGCCGCCCGGCAACGTCTTGACGCGTTCGCGTCGTCGCGCCGTGACCTGACGAGGCGGCGCATCACTTACGGGTATCGTTGACTTTCGAGGGAGGTTCCTGTGGACAAGCAGATTCATACCGACGGCGAGCGCGTGGAGAAGTTCTGCGCGACGTGCGGCGAGGAGCGCGGGCACGTGGTGGCGTCTGTCACCAAGAGCGGGCGCATCTCGCGCGTGAGTTGCCCCAAGTGCGGCACGCGCAGCGCGTACAAGGCCGGCGCCGGCACCGCGGCGCGCGCGGCCGCGAGTCCGGGAGCGCCGTACGACCACACGCAAACGTACCGCGCCGGCCAATCCCTGACACACCCCGTCTTCGGCCACGGGGAGGTGACGGCGGTAATCGAGCCGCAGAAGATCGACGTGCTCTTCCCCGACCGGATGCGCCGTCTCATCCACGGGCGTGCTTAAAAAGAGAGTGGGTCGGCCGCGCGGACGTGCGAGGCGACACACCGGCTCCCCGGTCGGGGCAGCACCCGGCACCCGTCCGACCTTCCGCGCGGAGTTGATGCCCGGGCGGCGCGGGGCCGAGCGCACCTTTACGGTGGCGCGTGTCCTCGCCGGCGGGCGGGTCGAACTGGTGGGACTGGACGGGCAGCACGCCGTGACCGAGTTCGAGCCGCCGCGGCCGTGAGGCCGCCGCAGGATCAGCGCGGCGGCCGATAAGCGAGAGCCTGCCCGCGGGCGCGAAGGTGAACCCGAAGGCCGCGGCCGGCAGCCTGTCCCGGCGTCCGCTCACTCGTCGCCCTTTTCCGCCTTCTCCAGTTCGTGCGCGTTGAGGTAATCGGCCCCGCCCGCGGGGAAGCTCACCAACACCTTGTCGGAAGTCAGTTCCTCGTCGCGGGTCGTCACCACGCGCAGCGCCGTCCCCACCTCCCCCTTGTAAGCACCGTCCCGGGCGCGGACGCGGTCGCCGACTTTTATTCCTGTCTCCGGGTTTGCCATTTAAATCTACTCGCCCATGTCGTCCTTCTCGTCCTGTGCGTTCCCCTTGTGACCGTCACTACGGTCTCTGAGAAAGAGTGGTTCCGGGTGCTCCCGGCCGGGAGTGTCTCCGGCGGGCCGGCGGGCCGTACTTTTCTCCGGCTCTCTTCCTGATTCGTCCTTCGGTTTTTCGCTCGCGCTCATTCCCCTCCGCCTTTCTTCATCGCCGCCGCCGGCGGCACTATTCCAGGTAGTGTTCACCTAAACGGGCTTGCAGGTCGCACGGGACGGCGCTCCAGTTGGCGACGCAGAGCACGCTCAGTGTCAGCTTCGAGAGGCGCACGCGGGAGAAGCGCCAGCGCCTGCATTCCTCCTCGTAGAGCCAGCGGTAGTACGGCCCGTCCGCGCGCCTGCTGTAGAACACCGCCCGCCCGCCGGGGGCCGGCGTGACCGCCGCGCTGACGTAGAGCCGCAATTCTCTCATCTCAGCTATCCTCAGTCGCCTCCGCGCGCGGGGGAACGCGCAGCCGCCCCGCTAGGTGAGCTTTAGCAGGTAGACGAGACCGGCCGCGTCGAGGGCCGCGACGTGCAGCCAGCCGATGGTCGACCGGCGGCAGTCGGGGCACCGCATCCGGAGCCCGCGCAACTCGCACGCACAACTGGGGCAATACTTCTCCATCCCTTATTGCCCGGCCCCGTGGCGTTCGCCGGGGGCGGCCCGTCAGTGCACCGGCGCGGCCGCGTACCTGCACCCGTAGGCGATGGTAGCGGCAATCCATAACTCGGCCCTCGACGCGGACTGCTCCGCGGGCGCACGCTCGTTCAACCTGTCGAGGGTCGGGAGCGGGTAATAATCCCAACTCGCGACCGCGCGCGCCGGCACGTCCTGCTGGCGGCAGGGGTAACAGCGGCTGGCGCGCGCGCCCTGCCTGACCACCACGATGTGGTTATACCCGTCCCGCCGCCACTGCTGGGCGACCCGACGGGCCTGCACGAAATGCTCGGTCTTGAATTTCATAGTCTTCGTGTGCGCCCGCCTCGGCCGGGATGTTGGGAAGCGCGGTGGTGCTCCTCCGTCTTGTCGGGCGGGGCGGGCCGCGCTACGAACGCGGCCGGGCCGCCGCGCCCGTGTGGGCGGGGGACTCGGTTGACGGGTTTCGTTTGAGCCGGGGGATTGCTACTGCGGGTGCGGGCATCAGGGCCTCTCCTCGTGGCCTCGTGGAAAACAACAGACGGCACGAGGAGAAGAGCGCGCGCGCAAATCCTGATGTCGAGAGTGTATCGTCTAAAGAACGGCCGGTGATTGACGAAGAGAGTATACCATATATTGGTCGCTCAAACGTTCGACACGCTGAGCGGGCGGGACTCCGGCCGCGGCTGTCAAGTTCCTCGACGCCGGTGTAAAATCCTCGCATGCTGCTCGAATCGCTTGAGGCCCACCAGTTCCGGAACTTGAGCGGCAAAATCTTCTGGGGCCACGGCCTCAACGTCATCTCCGGCGAGAACGGGCAGGGCAAGACCAACTGGCTCGAAGCCATCTACCTCCTCGCCACCACCAAGTCCTTCCGCACGCAGAAGCCGCAGGAGGCGATCCGCTTCGGCGAGAATCTGGCCGTCGTCCGCGGGCGCGTCGCGCGCACCCGCGACGTGCACCGCGACCTCCAGGTCGCCCTCCAGAACAACACCAAGACGCTCTCCGTCAACGAGAAGCGCGAGACCGTCACGAACTACCTCAGCCAGCTCCACGTCGTCGCCTTCACGGCCGACGAACTCGAAGTCGTCCGCGGCGGCCCCGACGCGCGCCGCCGCTTCCTCGACCGCGGCGTCGTCTCCCTCCACCACGCCTACGTCCAGACCCTCGCCGACTACCACCGCGTCGTCAAACAGAAGAATCGTCTGCTCCAGGACATCGCCGACTCGGAGATCGGCCCCGAACAGGCGCGCGAGTTGATTGACCCGTGGAACGAGCAACTCGTGACCTTGAGCGCGGCGATCCACCGCGCCCGCACGGACTACGTCGAGCGCCTCCGCGGGAGCCTCCAGCAGCGCCTCTTCGGGCGCGAGGAGGTCACGATCCGCTACGCCTCGGCGCTCGAAGGCAAGGGCGACCTGGGCGACTACGAGGCGCTCATCAACGAGCGCCTGCGGCTCCGTTTACAAGCTGAAATCAACGCCGGCTACGCGCTCATCGGCCCCCACCGCGACGACCTCGAAATCCGCTTCGACGGGCGCGACATACGCACCTTCGGGAGCTCCGGCCAACAGCGTAGCGCGTTGATTTTACTTGACTTAGCGGCGATTTCGGTGTATCATTCGTGGCACACTGAGTATCCACTCTTCCTGATGGACGACGTGGATGCGGAGCTGGATAAGAGGCGCATCGGGCACTTGCTGGAATACCTGGCAGGACGCACCCAGACGTTCGTCACCACCTCCAAAGAGGGCCTCATCGGGGAGTTCGCCGCCCGCGCGGAAGTGTTCGACGTGAGGGGCGGCGAAGCGTCCGGCGGCGGCCCGCAGACGGCCCCCCGGACGACCAGCGCGACACTCACGGAAGGCATCTAATATCGAGGGCCGCCGGCCCTTCATTCGGACAGGTCAGAGGGTTGTTATGAGCAGCGTTAAAGAGGAGACTGGTTTGTCAACAGCAACTTTACCGAAGAAGAAGAACGATTCTTACACCGCGACTTCGATCACCGTGCTGGAGGGGCGCGACGCCGTCCGCAAGCGCCCCGCGATGTACATCGGCTCGACCGGCGAGATGGGCCTGCACCACCTCGTCTACGAGGTCGTGGACAACTCCGTCGACGAGGCGCTCGCCGGCTACTGTGACACGGTCGAGGTCACGATTCATCTCGACAACTCGATCACGGTCGTCGACAACGGCCGCGGCATCCCCGTCGACTACCACAAACAGGAGAAGCGCTCGGCGGCCGAGGTCGTCATGACCAAGCTGCACGCGGGCGGCAAGTTCGACTCGAACGCCTACAAGGTCTCGGGCGGCCTGCACGGCGTCGGCGTCTCCTGCGTCAACTTCCTCGCCGAGTGGCTCCGCCTCGAAATCTGGCGCGACGGCGCGACCTACGAGCAGGAGTACCGGCGCGGCATCCCCGCCACCAAGCTGGAGATGACCGGCAAGACGCGGCGGCGCGGCACCAAGATCACCTTCAAGCCGGACTCCGAGATTTTCGACGTTACCGAGTTCAGCTTCGACAAGCTCTCGGAGCGCCTGCGCGAAAAAGCGTTCCTCAACAAGGGCATCCGCATCACCATCCGCGACGAGCGGCAGGAGCCAGAGCGCTCGCACGAATTCTACTACCGCGGCGGCATCGCCGAGTTCGTCAAGCACCTCAACAAGAACAAGACGGTGCTCCACGACAAGCCGATCTACTTCGAGAAGTCGGGCGACGCGCTCTCCGTCGACGTGGCGATCCAGTACAACGACGGTTACGACGAGAAGGTCTACTCCTTCGCCAACAACATCAACACCGTCGACGGCGGCACGCACATGTCGGGCTTCCGCTCGGCGCTGACCCGCACCATCAACGCCTACGCGCAGTCCTCGGGGCTCGCCAAGAACTTCAAAAGCTCCCTCTCGGGCGACGACGTGCGCGAGGGCCTCGTGGCCGTCATCTCCGTCAAGCTGCCGCAGCCGCAGTTCGAGGGGCAGACCAAAGGCAAGCTCAACTCGGACGTGAAGGGCGCGGTCGAGGCGTTCCTCAACGAGCGCCTGTCGGAGTATTTCGAGCAGAACCCGACGGTCGCCCGCAAGATCGTCGGCAAGGCCATAGACGCCGCCCGCGCCCGCGATGCCGCGCGCAAGGCGCGCGAGATCGTCCGCAAGGGGGCCATCGGCTCGACCATGCTGCCGGGCAAACTCGCCGACTGCCAGGAGCGCGACCCCCAGCAGTGCGAACTCTACATCGTCGAAGGCGATTCGGCAGGCGGGAGCGCCAAGCAGGGCCGCGACCGGCGGAACCAGGCGGTGCTGCCGTTAAAAGGTAAAATCCTGAACGTCGAGAAGGCCCGCTTCGACAAGATGCTCAGCCACAGCGAAATTAAGACGCTGATTACGGCCCTGGGGACGGGCATCGGCAAGAGCGAAAACGATTTTGACATCAACCGTTTACGCTATCACAAGATCATTTTCATGACCGACGCCGACGTGGACGGCTCGCACATCCGGACGCTGCTGCTGACCTTCTTCTTCCGCCAGATGCCGCAGCTCATCGAGGCCGGTCACGTCTTCATCGCCCAGCCGCCGCTTTTCAAAGTAAAACGTGGCAAGCGCGAGGAGTACATCAAGGACGAGCGCTCGATGGTGCGCTTCCTCATGCGCCAGGCGACGAGCGACATGAAAGTCACGTCGGCCGCGACCAAGACGGCGGTCGAGGGGCGCGAGTTGGCGCGCGCCCTCGAACAGATGGTCGAGTTGAAGCGCTACTGCGAGAAGCTCGTCCGCCGGCTCGGCAACGACGAACGCCTGCTCCACCTCTTGCTTGAGGCTTTCGGCGGGCGCGAAGGCATTCTGCGCGGGGAGGGGACGACCCTCAAAGGCGTCTTCCAGGAGGAGAAGGGTCGGCAGATGGAGCGCGTCGCGGACTCCCTGATCGAGGCCGGGTACGACTCGGAACTCACCCCCGACGAGGAGCACGGCCTGTGGGAGATTGACCTGGTCACGGCCGGCGGCGCAAAAGTTAAAATCGACTGGGAACTTGCCAGCCACGTCGAGTTCCAGAAGGCGGTCGAGCTTTATAAAACCCTTGAGGAGCGCCTGTCCGCCCCGCTCACCCTCGGCGAGAACGGCTCCAGCGAGCAGATTGAATCGCGCGAAGAGCTGCTCGAAAGGGTTCTGACGGCGGCCAAGAAGGATTTAACCATCCAACGCTACAAGGGTCTCGGCGAGATGAACCCGGAGCAGTTGTGGGAGACCACGATGAACCCGGAGAAGCGTACCTTGCTTCAGGTGAAGATTGACGACGCGGTCGAGACCGACTCGATCTTCACCATCCTCATGGGCGACGCCGTCGAGCCTCGCCGCAAATTCATTGAGGATAACGCTTTGGAGGTTAAGAACCTGGACGTTTAGAAAGCCCGCCGGCAGGTGCGGATGGGTAGTGTCTTAAATCCGCGAGTATGAAGATAAGGGGCGGCATCCAACTTGCCGCCCCTTAACCTTTTGATAGGTGATTATATATTTGAGTTGGGTAGGCGACGGGGCCACGCGGCTCCCACCAAGCACACGCGGCCCCGTGGCGCATCCCGCCTCTGGCCGAGGGCGGGACGCGCTAAAGGGATGCCCTGCCCGTGCACCCCTGACCTAATCCCAAACCAAGATGCTCATTTTGGTGAGGCTCCTGTGGTATATTCCGCGCGGTCTATTCTTTGAAAACCCGCAACGGTCGGATGCGTAGCGTAGCTCACCCTCAACCCTCAGAGAGATGAGCATCGCCGTTGAGCATGAGAGGTTCATACTCACGGCGAACGAGTTACGCAATAGCATACTAAAACAAGATAGTTTTAGATACAAGGCTTTTCTTCGCCTGTCGGGAGGGCACTCCTGATGGGCCGGGCGTCGAAGCGGAAGCCGAAGCGTCTGGCGGAGAAACTGCTGCACGTCCGCCTCGCGTTAGGGCTTTCTCAGAATGAGCTTATCAGGCGTCTTGAACTGACGGACGAGTTGATGCAGGCGAGTATATCCGGCTATGAGTTGGGGACGAGGGTTCCGCCGCTGCACGTCTTGTTGAGATATGCGGAGGTAGCGGGCATCTGCACGGACGCCCTTATAGACGACCGCCTTGATCTTCCCGCCAAACTTCCCGCCAACCCAGAACACCCGCCTCGCTGACTTTTGAGGCAAAGCCCTCATAAAACGCATATACGCATCAGTCACGGTCGGGGCTGCCCAGCCTGTCAAAGAACTGGCTAAGCATACGGTCGCTCCGGTAGCCGCCCTCAGTGGCTACGGCTACCAGAGGCACGTTTTACAAAATCCACGGTTCAAAGAGCCGCCGGAAATCAGGCTTTCATCATACACACACTATCACCCCACTGTCTGCGGATGAATCTATTTGACACACCGCACCCGCTTGTGTAGAATGAAGGCCCTTTCCTCCTGTGGATCTTACCCGCTGCATGCTTCTCGCGTATGCAGCGGATTTTTTTGTGATTCCCCGGCCGTCGGCCTGCCGAATCCTTCAAACCCGAAATTTTCAGCCGCCGCCTTCCTTCTCGCCGAGGGCGGAATCTACCTGCTCGTCGAGGTCAATCCGGCGCGGGCGGGTCGCCCCGAGTTCGTTGTACCGGCCGCCGGGGGCGAATTGCCCCGACTCCCCGATGTCCAGCGAACGCTCCTCGTTCGACGGGCTTAACTCTTCGGCGGCCTCGGGCGTCGCGTCGGGTTTGAGGTCGGGGTCGGCATTTCTCTCGCCGAGCGAAGTTTTCATCTCGTTTGCATCTGGCATCAGGTAAGCCCTCCTTAGGCTGATAAACTGCGGGTTACGCCGCCTCGCGGAAGCGGCGGACGCGGAAGCGGTAAAGTTGAAGCGGCTCGCCGGAAGAAATTCCGGCTTTGCGAGCCGCGATCTGTACTTGTTCGGAGGCCGTCTCGACCCCTTCAATGGCGGGCAGCAGGAGTCCGCGACGCCGGCCCGTATTATCTTCTACAATGACCCCGAACTCGGCCGGGTCCAAGTCCTCCATCCGGGCCGGTTCCGGCTCGTCGAGAACGTCCACCGAGTAGCGCAGGAACGGCACTTCCTCTCTCGCCACGGGCGGGAAACGCGGGTCGCGGGTGGCGGCGCTGATGGCGTTGACGATGATCTCCTCGGCGAGCGTGCCCCTCGTGGGACGAATCGTGCCGATGCAGCCCCGGAGCCTGCGTTCCGCGGTCTTGATGGAGACGAAACACGCGGCCGCTCCTTCCAGAAACGGCGAGGAGAACGCCGAATCCGCTTGAAGAATCCGGTTCTCCAGAACAAAGGTTTCGACCGCGCGGCGCGCGAGGGTCGGCGGGAGGCTTTCGTCATTGAAGGGAGGCGGGGACGCCGTCGGGCCGCCGGCGGGTGACTCCGGGGTCGGTTTTCCGACGACGATGTCCTGGGTCGGCTTGCTTGCCATTTCACCTTTTAACATTGATGCCGGCAAGCTGGGCCACCAGATAGCCGACGCCGAAGGGGGCCTCGTAGTGGAGCACGTCACAGGAGGTCTCCAGCCCCTCCGCGACGCCGAGAGAGACGAGCATCGAGCGGTATCCGCACTCGCCCGCCAGACGCCGCAAATCCTGGTTGATGTTGACGATGCGTTCGGGGGCGGCGACCCGGACGGCCTCCACTACTTCCTCGTCGAAGAGGTGCGCGTCCGGGTGGAAGCCCGCCGGCGCGTCGGGTTTCAGGCGGTGGCTCAAGTCTCCGCTGGCGACGAAAGCGACGGGCCGGCCGAGGGCTTCGGCCGCCCGGCGAACGCCGTGGCCGAAGCGGACGTGGTCTTCGTTGGAGAGAAAACTGTAGCCGAGCGCGACGACGCGACCCGCCCAGCCGTTGCGTTGTAGAAAGTAAAGCGGAACGGCCGTCCCGTGATCCAGTTCGTAGCCCTTCAGCACGACCACGCGGAAACCGTCGTCGGCCGCGGCCTCTTTAATCGCTTCGAGCAGTTCGGCGTCGAGCGGCGCGTCGACCGTTGCCTGCGGGGCGCGGAAGTTGGCAAAATCCCCGCGCAGGCGCGGCTGGCCGTAGGCGACGAAGGCGCGCGCTTCGAGCGGCGCGTGCGGGGAGATGAGGACGACGGTCTCGGCCCCGCTGGCGACGACGCGCGCGGCCAGCTCGCTCATGGCCTCGATTGAGGCGTGCACCCCCGCGGCCATACTTCCGCCGACCTCCGGAACCATTACCGGCGGGTGCGGGGCGATGCCGACGAAAACGACGGAGCTGTGTGCCACGTGCTTCGCTGCGGGCCGCCGAAAAGCCCGCGGCCTCCCGGCCCAAGTCTTCGAGAAAACGCGTCCGCCGACGGCGCGACTCTCGGACGGGTTGCAGTCTGAAGGGGATGGAGGGATTCTAGCACAACCTCGGAGCGCGCCGGTAAGGTTAAAGGCGCTCGGCGTGCGGCGGACGCGACTTGACTCGGGCTGTAAGTTAAAAGCATGGCGAAGGACGGCGGCGAGTTTGACGTGTTGGTGATCGGGGCCGGGCCGGCGGGTTCTCTCGCGGCCGAGCGGCTGGCGAGTGGCGGCGCGCGCGTGGCGCTCTTCGACGGGCGGCCGCCGCAGGACGCGAAGGCGTGCGGCGGCGGCGTCACGTCGAAGGCTCTGAAGGCTTGGCCGTTTCTGCTCGAAGCGGGGGGGCGCGCGGTGACGGAGGTGGAGATGGTCTCGCCGGCCGGCGACGGCGTCCGCCTGAAGCTGGCCGAGCCGTTCGCCATCTACTCGCGCTGCGCCTTCGACTCCTACCTGCGCGCGCGCGCGCAGGCGGCCGGCGCGGAGGTCTTCGAGTGCCGCGTCTCGGCCTCCAGAGAAAAGGGGTCTGACGGCCGCTGGGT
>JALZHT010000045.1 GCA_030860645.1 Acidobacteriota bacterium | reverse complement strand
GGCTTGTCCCTGCCCGCCGAGCCTGGTCACACTCAACTTGGATTAAGTCGAGGTCGAGCGGGCAGGGACAAGCCCTGCCCCTACAGACTGACCTCCGGCTCTATCTTTCAGTCTCCCGTCGTCAGCAACTCGTGCTGCTCGTCGCCCGCGTGGCGGCGCTCCTGCTTCCAGCGGCGGCGCAAGGATGGGGCGTCGAAGGCGTGGCGCGTGCCGTCGCGCAGGTTCTCGATCTCGTGGCGGACGAGCGCGGCGATGAGGCGGTAAGCCTCCGAGCGCGGCATCCCCTTCGTCACCGTTTCGAGTTCCTCGGGCGGGAGGAAGCGGCCGATGCGCGCGCCCACGTCGCGGCTCTTGATGATGTTCGACCCCTTCGGGAACGCCTCGTAGGTGCCGTAGAGGTAGACGGGCAGGATGCCGGTGCGCGTCGAGAGCGCGAGGTAGGCGAAGCCGGACTTGAACTCGGCCATCTGCCCCGTCACCGAGCGGGTGCCCTCGGGGAAGATGAGCGCCGTGTAGCCGCGTTCGAGGAAGGAGCGGGCGTGGCGCAAAGACTGGCGGAGACTCCCCGAGCGCTCGATGGGGACGAGGTTCGTGAAGTTGTTCATGTAGGCCCGCTTGTACTTGTTGTCGAAGAAGTAGTCGGCCGCCGCCAGCGCCACCATGTCGCGCCCGTACTCGCCGAGGGCGAACTTGATCAGCCCGATGTCGAGGTGCGAGGCGTGGTTCGAGGCGGCGATGAAGTTGGCGTGCGGGGGGATGTTGGCCTGCCCCTCGACGGTCGCGTTGAGGAAGCGGTCGTAGAAGGCGCGCTGCACGAGGTCGAGGCCGCGGTTGCCGACCGTGCGGACGAAGGAGGGGACGTGAATCTCGCGCTCCTCCACGCGCCTGTCCTCCTCGGCGCGGGCCTCGGCGGCGCGCCGCGCGGCCTGTGTCTCGCGCCGCTTGACGACGGCGTACAGCTCGCGCACGTCCACCACCTCGTTCAAGGTGTCGGGCGAGAGGACGCGGCCGCCGGCGTGCTCGACGGCGTTCGCCAGCTCGACGAACATGAGGCTGTCGAAGCCGAGTTCGGCGAGGCGGGTGTCGAGCGTGACCTGCGACCGGGGCCGGTTCGAGACCGAGGCGACGAGGCCCAGGAGCCATTCGGCGTCGTGGTGCGTCTCGCGCGGCGCGGTCTTCTCGGTGATGCCGGCGCGCTTCGACTCTTCGAGCGACTGGATGAGGCGGACGACCTCGCGCCGCTTGACCTTGCGGGTGGCCGTGCGCGGCAGCTCGTCGCCGGTGAAGTAGAGCGCCTTGACGCGCTTGTAGAAGGGGAGCGACGACGACACGTCGCGGAAGTGGTGCTCGATCCTGCGCTGCACCTCCTCGCGCGAGAGGGCGATGTCGTGGTCGTAGTCGGGGACGACCAGGGCCGCGACCTTTTCGCCGAGCTGGTCGGGGAGGCCGACGACGCCGAGTTCTTTAATCAGCGGCGAATCCTTGTAAAGCTCCTCGACCTCGTCCGGGTAGACGTTCTTGCCGTTGGTGTCGACGATGATCTCTTTGGAGCGGCCGACGAGGTAGAGGTTGCCGTCGTCGTCGAGCCGGCCGAGGTCGCCGGTGTGGAGCCAGCGGTTGACGAGCGCGGACTGCGTGGCCTCCTCGTTGCGGAAGTAGCCGACCATGACGTTGGGGCCGCGGGCGACGACCTCGCCGATGCCCGCGGCGTCCGCGTCGGCGATGCGGATTTCGACGCCGGGCAGCGGCTTGCCGACGCTCGCCGCGAGCAGCCTGTTCTGCGGCCGCGTGACGGTGAGCACGGGCGAGGCTTCCGTCAGGCCGTAGCCTTCGAGGATGGTGAAGCCGAGGCCGTGCATGTCGCGCTTGACACGGTCGTTTAGGGCCGAGCCGCCGCTGATGAGGTAGCGGATGCGCCCGCCGAGGCCCTGATGAATCGGGCGGAAAAGAACTTGCCCGAGGTTCAGGGGCGTGCGGTCGCGCAGCCAACTGTTGGCCTTCATCATCAGCTCGGCCGAGCGGCCGACCCACTCGCCGTTCTCGCGCAGCCGCGTCATGATGCGGCGGTGGAGCAGTTCCCACAGCGCGGGCACGCCGACCATGCCCGTGACGTAGCCGTTCTTGATGGCGCGGGCGAGCTCTTCGCCGCTCAGGTCGGGCAGGTAGGTGATCTGCGTGCCGCGGCTGAAGGGCGTCAGGAAGCCGGTCGAGAATTCGAAGGTGTGGTACAGCGGGAGCACCGAGAGCACGCCGTCGCCCGTGTCCATCTCGAAGACGGACGAGAGCATCGAGACCATGTTCGTCAGGTTCTTGTGCGAGAGCATCACGCCCTTCGGCTGCCCCGTCGTCCCCGACGTGAAGATGAGCGAGGCGACGGTCGTCGCCGGGACGCGCGCGGGGAGCAGGGCGGCGCGCTCGTCTTCCGCCCGCTCGTCGGTCAGCTCGAAGACCTCCGCGTAGCGCCAGAGGCGCGCGCCGAGGCCGGCCGCGGCGAGTTTTTCCTGAAGGTCTGGGTGCTCGGCGTCGGCCTTGTCGCCGAGGATGACGCCGGTCGCGGCCGCCGCGCGCGTGAAGTTGACCAACTCCTCGGTCGAGCTTTCGGGGTCGACGGGGACGCAGGTCGCGCCGGCCTTGAGGACGCCGAAGTAGCTGATGCCCCACTCGGGCGCGTTGTGGCTCACCAGCAGGACGCGGTCGTTGGGGCGGACGCCCTGCGAGGCGAAGAAGGCGGCGGCGCGCGTCGCCAGCTCGCGGATGTCGGCGTAGGTGTACTGCTCCTTCTCCCCGTCGCGCTCGATGCGCATGGCGACGCGGGTGGAGAAGCGCTTGGTCGAGGTCTCGAAGAGTTCGAGCAGGTCGCGGTAGGTGTAGACGCGCTTGGGCTGCGCGCGCATGTCCTCTTCGAGCTTGGGGAAGACCCACTTCTTGAGGCCGGGGAAGTGGACGTTCATCCAGTAGTCGTACCAGTCGAGGCGCTCGGGGTGCCACGGCAGCAGCGGACGCTCGTCCTCGCGCACCTGCGCGAAGAGCGAGCGCACGTTGTCGGCGCGAAAGATGTACTCGTTCTCGACCATGAAGGGCCGGAACATCTCGAACGCCTCCTGCGTCTCGCGCGTGAACTGCTCGACGCGCTCGACGGCCGACTTGGCGCGGTCGACGATGTCCGTGAAGCGCCCGCCGCCCCAGCGCGGGCGGGCGCGGTCGAGGAGGCCGCCGACCTTGCGGGCGGCGGCGTTGACCATCGGCGTGGAGGTCGCGTCGAAGCGCGAGGACGTGACGGGCTTCGCCTCCATGCGCGCGGCGATCTCGTTGACGAGTTTGAACCCCGTCTCCTTCTCCCGAAAATGTTTCCGCTTGTAGAGGCCGACCATCCCGACGATGCGCTCCATCGTGTTCGGGTTGCTGTCGCCGGTGGCGGCCTGGTAGACGAGGCGCGGCTCGCGCTCGACGGCCTCGGCGGCGACGGCGAGCATCACGGCCGCGACCTGGTCGACGGGCGTCACGTCGAGGATGAGCTTGTGGTTGACGGGGATCTGCGTCTGCCCCTTGAGCGAGATGAAGATGAGCGGCGCGGTCGTCGTGAAGCCCTCGTTCCAGCCGGGGAAGGGGTAGTCCTTCGCCGACTCGACGATGGACGGGCGGACGATGGCGCGCACCACCCCGGCCTCGGCGGCGACGAGCTGCTCGCCGAGGCTCTTCGTGTAGGTGTAGATGTTGGGCCAGCCCCAGAAGGTCGCGCGCTCGGTGCCGAGTTCGGTGAGGCGCTCGCGCGTCCAGACCTTGCGCTCGCGCGCGAGGGCCAGGCCCATCGCGTCGAGGTCGTCCGGGTCGCGGCCCTCTTCGACGAGCCTCTGCCGCGCCAGCTCGCGGAAGCGCGCGGCCTGCATCGCGTCGCGCGACTCCTTGCGGACGCGCTCGGCCAGCTCGGCGCAGTCGCGTATCTCCTGCTCGACGGAGAACTCGACGCCGGGCAGCTCCTCGCGGCGCGGGAAGTAGCCGACGACCGGGTCGCTCTCCCAGACCGGGCCGGAGCGGTTGCCGGCGACGAAGCAGGTCGAGACGTGGACGAGGGCGGGGCGCTTCATGCGCCGGGCGAACTTGATGACGTTCTGCGTGCCGACGACGTTGGTGCGCAGCGCGCTCTCGAGCGGCGGGTTGAAGGTGACGTTGCCGGCGCTGTTGACGAGCACGTCAATGTCTGCGGCGACGGCCTGCGCTTCTTCTTCGGTGAAGCCGAGGTTGTCCTCGGCGATGTCGCCGTTGACGACGCGCACCTTGTCGCGGATGAAGTCCTCGAAGGCCGCGCCGTAGCGCTCGCGCAGCGGGTCGAAGGGCGGCGCGGTGACGACGTGGTTCCAGAAGCGCGAGTCGGACTCCTCCTTCGAGCGCGCGCGCACCGTCACGTAGACGCGCCCGACGCCGGGGAAGCGGTGGAGCAGCAGCGACAGCGCCACCTTCCCGACGAACCCGGTGGCGCCGATGATGAAGACGTTCCGGCCGTTATAAATCTCTGTCGGAGATAGCTTCATACCTTCGTGCGGACAACACTATCACTGCTTGAGCGCGCCGAACAATTCCGAAAGTTTGAGACTGAAGCCCGGCAGCACGTCGCCGCCTTCGAGCGCGTCATGCTCGACGAGGATGCGCACCTCAATCGGCGAGCGATAGACGGCGACGGTGCGCCGCTTCGGGTTCACGATCCAGACCTGCCGCGCCCCGGCGGCGAAGTACAATTCGATCTTCTCGTCAATCTCGGCGACCGCGTTGCTTTTACTCAAAACTTCGACAGCCAGGTCGGGCGCAAACGGTAAGAACTTATCCTCGTCCCCGACACCTTGAAGGCGCGCTTTGGTCACAAACGCTACGTCAGCGCCGAGCACAGAGTCTGGGTCACGTTCGACAGTGAAACCCGTCTCGGCACCATAGACAGTGCCGAGGTCGTTCGACTCGACAAAAGCTAGGAGAACCGCCCCCAACTTCAGGCACAGCTTCCCGTGCGTCCCCCCTCCGGGCGACATCCTTTTCACCTCCCCGCGGATTAGTTCAAGGCAACAGTCGTTGCCGTGTTCGTCGCGGTGGGGCATCACGAGAAGTTCGTCGGCGGTAATCGGGCGCGCGGTCGTGCTCATGGTCTTACCTCGCTCCCAGCGCCCTAACTCATATCACAAATTGCGATGACGGGCTGGTGCAGCATCGTGATTTGCGCGGAGCGGCCCATGTAGCTGCGGGCCATCGCGATGGCTTCCGTTAAGTTGTCGGCGCGCTCCCAGCCCATCGCGGCCGGGACGTGGGCGTTCTCGGCCCCGGCGGCGATGACGCGGCCGACGTGCTGGCGGCCGTTCTCGCCCCAGTACCACATGTAGAAGGGGTGCGCGCCGTGGTAGGCGTAGCCGCGCCGGTACATCTCGATGTAGCTCGGGTTCGAGGCGAACTCGCGCTCGTACTTGCGGTGCAGCTCGAAGGCGTCGCGCGTCTCCGGCAGGAGGCGGTTGAAGAACTCGATGTAGCTCGGGTGCTGCTCGTGGTCGAACTCGTCGTAGCACGGGTGGTGCAGGATGAGCGTCCCGCCCTTCTTCAGCAGCGGCTTGCCGCGGTACATGTTGAAGTGGTAGCCGAGCGCCATCACCTGCACGAGCAGCGGGTTCAAGACCGAGTAGACGTTGTAGGGCGAAATCTCCGGGATCGGGCAGATGAGGATGTCGCACTGCCCCTCGATGGGGACGACGTACTGCTGCATTGACTTCTCGATGATGCGGTCGTGGACGGGGTCGGTGCGGCCGGCCTCGACGGCGATCATCTCGTAGTCGGAGGTCAGGGCGTCGTAGACCTTGCGCTTGGCGGCGCGCGGCATCTTCGACATCGTGAAGCGCATGGCCTCGTACTTCATCCGCTCGTAGGCCGAGAAGTCGTCCTCGTTCTTGGTGAGGAAGCCCATCTCGCCCTTGAACATCTGGTTGTTGACGGTCGTCTCGATGTGGAAGACGTTGACGTGCTCGTCGACGAGCCGGCCGAGGCGGTCAATCTTGCGCTTCAGCTCGGAGTTGCCCGGGTCCATGTAGCTGTCCGAGTCGCGGATCGTCTGCGGCTCGTGGTGCGGGCGCAAAGATTCGTAGTCGCAGAGGCCGACGGCGACCGACTTGTGGCCGCCGTTCATCGGCACGAAGTTGTAGTTGAGATAGATGAGCAGGTCGCTCTCGGCGGCGCGGCGGTTGAGGCGGAGCTTCTCCTTGTGGCGCGTCTCGCCGATGGTGACGAGGCCGTCCGGGTCTTCGGCGTCGTGGTTGTAGAGGCGGTCGGGCCAGAACTCCGCGAAGACGCGGGGGCCGACCATCCGCTTGATTTCCCACTCGGTCATCCGGCGGTGGAGCGAGATGGCGATGATGAGGTGCACGTCGTCCACGCCGTTGGCGTGCAGCAGATCGAGGAGGACTTCGAGCGCCGTCTGCCGGATGTCGGGCGTCCGCATGGGCGGCAGCGGCATCGAGATGTCGTCTATGGCGACCGTCACCCTCATGCCCGGCCGCAACTGCGCGTAGAGCGGGTCGCAGTCGTGCGGGTGGTTCAGCGCGTAGCGGATGGCGGCCTCGCGGTTCGGCAGCCCCTTGATCGGCGGGTTCGGGTAGATGACGCGCGTGCCGACCGGCAAGTCCTCCAGGATGAAATCCAAACCGGAGGAGATGATGCGCGGCGCGCTGTCGCGGTCGATGTGGACGACCGACTCGTGGACTTTGCGTCTTAATTGGAGAGCCATAAGTTTCGAGTTTCGAGTTTCGGGTTTCGAATTAGGAGTTGTTTTCAACTCGAAACTCGAAACCCGTGACTCGAAACTATTTCAGATTCAAAATCGGCCAGTCGTGGTGCAGCGCCGTCTGCCGCAGACGCATGTCGGGGTTGACGGCCGCGGGGTGGCCGACGATGGAGAGCATGGGCAGGTCGCTCATGCTGTCGCTGTAGGCGAAGGACTCGCTGAGGTTGATGCCCTCGCGCTCGGCGTAGTTGCGGATCCACGAAGCCTTGGTGGCCGAGGCCAGCACCGGCGGGAGGAGGCGGCCGGTGGCGACGCCGTTGACGAATTCGAGCCGGTTGGCGACGTAGTCGTCCACGCCGAGGTAGTCCATCAGGGGCTGGACGGAGAAGTCGAGCGCGCCGGTGACGACGACCTGGCGCAGGCCGAGGCTGCGGGACTTCTCGATCAGCTCGAAGGTGCCGGGGAAGATGCCGGGCTTGAGGACTTCCTCGAACAGCTCGCCGGCGAAGAAGCGGAGGCGGTCTTCGGACTCGCCCCGGTAGCGCTTGAAGAAGAGGTCGTTGAAGACCATCCGGCTGTACTGGTCGGCGACGGCGAAGAGGGGGAGGCTGACGAGCGTCGCGGCGCTCTTGCGGAGGCTGCGCAAAAGCCCCTGCTGGTTGCGCGCGTAGAAGCCGAGCGTGTGCACCAGGTTGGTGCTCACGAGCGTCCCCTCCAGGTCGTAGAATGCAGCGGCTGCCAAATGCAGTCCTCCAACTGGGTAGACAGCAGACCGTGTCAGTAGAAAAACCGTTATCAGGAAACCTTCCCAGTCTCAGCGTCGGGGAGCGCCGCACGGGCCTCCGGGCTTACCGTCTACTACTGACTTCATTTCCTTCTGGCTTCGTTTTAGTGCAGGGCAAAAATATTACCCTAAGACGGTAGCCGGTAGCCAGCAGTCAGTAGCCGGTAGAAAAGCCTTGCGCCTGTGAGCGGCCGGAGTTAAAGCGTCGTCCGGCCTCCCGTCGGGGCGCCCCCGACTGCCGGCGAGCGGCTGCCGAGGCCGCTTCCAATTCCGGTATAAAATCCAAAACCAAAATCCCTCTCCCCGGTTGACACCGGCGCGCGTTGCCTTTATAAGTCTTCCTCGCCCCTTGTCCTAATCATAGCTGATACCGCCCTCAACGGTAGACGGCAGCCCAGACGATTTTGAGTTTCATCCTCGACCGGGTGTATGTGTGCGTCATTTTCGGGTTCTCTGTTCATCCCAGGTCGGCCGGCATCTTTCCATTGATGCGCGTAATCAAGAGGGAATCGTACGCCTCTCCCCGGCGGGGCGGCTCCCACACCCACCACCCTTTGACAGACCATCTGGAGGAGTTTGATGAAACGAAAGTTCTACCTCGCAGCCGCGCTCTTCACGCTCAGCACCTTGATCGTGCTCGCCGTCGTTCCCACCAGCAGCCTCCGCGCGCAGGGGCGCAAGAGCGACCCCGGCTTCGGCCCGGCCGTGCAGGCCGACGGCACGGTCGTCGCCCCGGACGGGGCGGTCTTCGTCTCGCAGAAAGAGTTCGCCGAACAGGGCCGCCGTTGCAACACCAAGCACCCTGACGAGATTATCAACGAGCGGGTCAACAAAGAGGTCGCCGCGCACCGCAAGGGCACGGCCGGCGACCCGGCCGGCGGGGGCGAGGTGAGCGCCGCCGCGGCCCCCGGCTCGATCACCATCAACGTCTACTTCCACGTCATCCAGAGCAACGGCACGGCCGGCGTCTCGGGCACGGGCTTCGTCCCGTCCTCCTGGCTCGCCAACCAGATCACCATCATGAACAACGCCTACGCCGGCCTCGGCCCCAACCAGAGCGGCGGGCTCGTCTCGGGCATCGGCGCGAACACGCCCTTCCGCTTCGTGAGCGCCGGCGTCGACTACACGGTCAACTCCACCTGGTACAACGCCGGGCCGGGGACGGCCGCCGAGGCGCAGATGAAGAACGCGCTGCACCAGGGCACGGCCGACGACCTCAACTTCTACACCAACAGCGGCGGCGGCTACCTCGGCTGGGCGACCTTCCCGTGGGAGTACGCCGGCGCGCCCTCGCAGGACGGCATCGTCTGCTACTGGGCGTCGCTCCCCGGCAGCAGCTACACGCCCTACAACCTCGGCGACACGGCGACGCACGAGGTCGGCCACTGGGTCGGCCTCTACCACACCTTCCAGGGCGGCTGCCAAAGCCCCGGCGACTCGGTCAGCGACACGCCCGCCGAGCGCTCCTCGGCCTTCGGCTGCCCGACGGGTCGCAACTCCTGCAAGAACCTCGCCGGCAACGACCCCATCGAGAACTTCATGGACTACACCGACGACTTCTGCATGTACAGGTTCTCGGCCGGCCAGTCCACGCGCGCCGACGGCATGTGGGCGACCTACCGCGCCGGCAAGTAAGGCCGCGCGGCGTCCGCCTCTGAAACCGAAAAGGAGCGCCCCCGCCCGGGCGCTCCTTTTCTTCCGCGGGAGCAGGGAAGAGGAATGAAGACGGCCTTCTTTTCCGGCGTGTTAACGCTGGCGATGCTGACCTACGGGGCGGCGGCCTGCCGGCCGTCTGCGATTCACGACGCCGCCGGCACGCCGACCCCGGCGGCTTCTGCCGTGCAGGATTCTCCCGAGCGCAGCAATGACCCCTTCGCCTCCATCCCGCGCGTCACGGTGGCGGAGTTGGCCGCGGCCTTGAAGGAGGGGCGCGCCGTCGCCCTCGACGTGCGCCCGGCCGAAGCCTTCGCGGAGGAGCACATCCGGGGCGCAATCTCCATCCCCGAGGAAGAGGTCGTCGGGCGGGCCGGGGAGTTGCCGAAGGACAAACTCGTCGTCGCCTACTGCGCTTGACCGGCCGAACATTCGAGCGCCCGTGCGGCGTCCTACCTCAGACACAAAGGGATCAAACAGACGGCCGCCCTGCTCGGCGGCCTCGACGCCTGGAAGGCGGCCGACCTCCCGCTCGAAAAGAAATAAAAAGGGATTTTAGATTTTTGATTTTTGATTGGCGATTTAACAGCAGGTCTTTCAATCGCCAATCAAAAATCAAAAATCTAAAATTCTTCTACTCCGGCGGCATCCAGTCGATCAACTCCGCCCTCGGTTCGTCGCCCTCGTAGCAGGCCCAGACGGTCGCGCGCACGTTCGGGCGGAGTCTGCCGGCGCGCGTTTCAATTAGACGCCAGTCGCGCCGCGTGAACGTCTCGCCGCGGAGCAGGAAGAGCCGCCCCGGGCCGCCGCGGCGGCCGTGGCGCAACGTGAACTGCTCGGTGGTCTGCTCGTCAGTGCGCACGCGGACGAAGACGCGGCCCGCGCTGCGGCGGTAGGCGATGACGCGGCCGGTGAAAGAGGTCGTGTTGTCGCGCGGGCACCTCAGCCGCGGCGGGGGCGCGAGCCGCCCGCCCCGCTCCTGAGACGCCGCGACCGACGGAGCCGCCCCCCGTCCGCCCGTCAGAAGAAGGCAAGAGAACGTCACCAGACAGATTGCGCGGCGGTGGTCTGTAATTCTCACTTCGGCGTCCCCTTGTGCGTGCCGGCCGTGACGGCCCGCGCGGTCACGGCCGGGTTATAATCCGGCGACCCTGCGGTGCGCGCGGGCGTGGCGATGATGCCAGAAATGCGCGCCGGTTTCATGTCGGCCGGGGCGTGGAAAATTACGCGGCCGGGGGGACGAAGGGGCCGATGAGCCAGGCGAAATGTTCCTGCGATAAATTCGAGCGGCTCGAAGGGGCGAGCGTGGCCGCCTACGCCGCGGCCTTCCTCGAAGACCTCGGGCGCGCCGACCCCGACAAGAAGAACCGCCTCCGCTGCCGCGTCTGCGGCCACGAGTGGGAGAAACGCGCCCCGGACGCCGCGGCCGGCAGGGCGCGCCCCTCGCTCGTGAGGGCCAATTAAAGGATTTTAGATTTTAGATTTTTGATTGGCGATTGAAAGAGGCGGCGGCACTCTCTTCAATCAAAAATCAAAAATCAAAAATCTAAAATCCTTTAGCTGTCTTACAGCCTCAGCCCCGACTGGAGGTAGTGGAAGGGGATGTGCTCGGCGTCGCGGCCGGAGTCGCGGAGGAGGTCGAGCATGCGGCGCGCGCCGGGGTAGTTGAGCGAGTGGATGACGATGAGGGCGTCGCGCTGGCGCGAAGGGTTCTCGGCCAGCCAGCGGGCGACGGCGTAGCCGGTCTGCTCGTCGTCCGGCCGGTCGGTGAAGTAGTGATCGGGGGCCAGGTCGTGGTCGAGCAGGATGGCCGCGTAGTGGCGGCGCGCGAGCCAGCCGACGGCCGTCTTCGTGTCGCACGTCACGTCGAGCCGGCGGCCCGCGAGCCGTTCGCGGAACCAGGCGCAGCGCGCCTCGTCGTCCTCGACGATGAGGACGCGCCCCGGCTCGTCTGCCTCCCGCACGTCGGTCTCCGCCACGCCGCCTCCCCGGATTCGCTGCAATTCCTTCCGCGAGATGTCAAATTTATAACACGCCGCGGCGGGGCCTCTACAAATTCGCGGCGGCCCGAGCTATCATGTCGCCAGCGTGCTCATCGCCACATGGAACGTGAACTCGGTGCTGGCGCGGCTGCCCCTCGCCCTGCGCTGGCTGGAACGCGCGCGGCCCGACGTGCTCTGTTTGCAGGAGACGAAGTGCGCCGACGAGCGCTTCCCCGCGGCCGAGTTCGCCGCGCTCGGCTACCGCTCCGAGGCGTTCGGACAGCCGACCTACAACGGCGTCGCCACGCTCGCGCGCGCGCCGATTGAGGAAGCCCGGCGGGGCTTGCCCGACGACGAGGAGGGCGCGCACGCCCGCGTGCTGGCGGCGACCGTCGGCGGCGTCCGCGTCGTCAACGTCTACGTCCCGAACGGGCAGGCCGTCGGGACGGATAAGTACGACTTCAAACTCAAGTGGCTGCGGCGGCTGCGCGCCTACCTCGACGAGGAGTTCTGGGCCGACGACGAGGTGCTCATCTGCGGCGACTTCAACGTCGCGCCCGAAGAGCGCGACGTGCACGACCCGCAGCTCTGGCACGGCCGCATCCTCTTCAGCCGCCCCGAGCGCGAGCGCCTGAAAGAGGTCAAGGACTGGGGCTTCACCGACGCCTTCCGCCTGCACACGGCCGAGGGCGGCCACTTCTCCTGGTGGGACTACCGCGCGGGGTCGTTCCGCCGCAACGCCGGGCTGCGCATTGACCACGTCTGGGCGTCGGAGCCTTTGGCCGCGCGCTGCACCCGGGCGTGGATTGACAAGGAGCCGCGCGGGTGGGAGCGGCCGTCCGACCACACGCCGGTGCTGGCCGAGTTCGCGTGAAGCGGCGTGGACGGTACAAGGAGGGGAGTAGTCAGATGATTTCAGAGGGACACAAGCGGACGGCGGCGGGCTGGGGGGCGATGCTTTTGCCGACGATGGCGGTCGTCCTGTTTTACCTGCTGCAACTGAAGCTGCAAACGCCGACCGCGGGCGGCCTCGCGTTCCTCGCCTCGGCGCTCGTCGCGTACTTACTCTTCCCGAAGCTGCGCGTCCGCCTGCCGCGCCTCGTGCTCGCGCTCGCGCTCGCCGCGCTCGTCGCGGCGCTGCTCGGGAGGCTGCTTTGAAAGAGCCGGTTAAAGCAGGTTCCCGATTAATAAGGAGGCCGAGATGACAACGAAGCAGAGGGACACCCTCGTCTTAGCGGCGGCGGGCGCGATGCTGGCGGCGCGCGCGCTGTTCCGCCGGGCGAGCGGGTACAGTCTGCGCGGGAAGACGGCGCTGATCACGGGCGGCTCGCGCGGGCTGGGGCTGGTGCTGGCGCGCGAGCTGGCGGCCGAGGGCGCGAACG
>JALZHT010000559.1 GCA_030860645.1 Acidobacteriota bacterium | reverse complement strand
CGCTTCGGCGGTCGGGGTCGGCGCGGCTTCGGCCGTCGCCGCGGGCGCGGGCGTGGCGGCCTGCGGGCCGGCGGAATTTCGATTCGCGGCCGGGTCGCCCTCGCAGGCCGCGAGACACAAAGCGCCGACGACCGTGAACACTGACAGGCGTGCAGAAATGTTTCGGCTTCGCATCGTCCGGACATTCTAAACGACGCGCGCGGGGAAGGAGAATGAAAGAAGTAGACAGTCGAGTCAGTAGCGCCCCGCGCCGACGATGCTGACGCCGACAACCGGACGATTCATCAGCGGCTGTTTTTCTACTGTCTACTGCATCCGTTCCATCGGCCACTGGCCGTCTATGAATTCGAGGTGGAGGCGGGTGATGCCGTCGGGGCCGGTGCGGCGGGCGCGGACGACGGCGGTGAGGGAGACGTGGTGGCGCTCGCTGGTGAGGCGGACGAGTTGCCGGGGCCTGGCGTCGAGCGAAGTCCAGACGGCGGCCCCGCCGCGGCTGATGTTCTCGGTCACGGTCTGCTCGCAGGAAGTCGCCGAGCCGTCCGCGCCGAGCGTCTCGACCGTGACCTCGACGGGGATGCTGATGCGCGACTCGCGGCGCTGGCGGCGGCGCGCGGGCGGGAGCGGGTCGGCCAGCAGCCTTTGCAGGCGGAAGCGGCCGTCCTCCTCGGCGAGGAAGGTGTAGCGCGGCGAGCCGTCGCCCGCGGTCGGGATTTCGTCGCCGACGAAGACGACGCTGACGTGGTGGCGCGGGTCGCCGCCCTCGCCGCCGGCCTCGCCGGGCGGGGCGACGGCCCAGACGAGCGCCCACAGGAAGTTGTTGCCGCGGGGCTGCGCGGGCTGCGGGCGGGCCGGGGGGAGCGTCAGGCGGAGGAGTTGGCCCAACTCGGGCGGTCGCGTGAGCAGGAGGGTGGCGCTGCGGGAGGTGATGTTGAAGAGGCGCGTCGCCTCCTCGCCCGAGTCGCCCGCCGGGCCGTGCGGTCGGACGAACACGGGGAGCGACGGCGAGGTGAAAGGGCTGTCCGCGTTGGCCCGCTCGCGCATCTTCGCAAGTCAGTTCCGAGTGGGAGAATTTTTGATTTTTGATTTAAAGGCGGGAGAGCCGGCCGCCTCTTTCAATCGCCAATCAAAAATCCAAAATCAAAAATTCTATAACTTCTATCCCGCCTCCCGGCTGCGGATGAGTTTGATGAGGGCTTCGAGCATCTGCTGCTCGGGGCGCTCGGTGCCGGTGAAGCGCAGCGCGAAGCCGATCTCCTCCATGCGGTAGACGACCTCGCCCCAGAGGTAGAGGCGGCGGCCCGTCTCCGTCTCGATTTCGAGGCGGATCAACTCCTGCGGCTGCACGTCGGCCCGGGTCACGACGAAGCAGCCGTTCGGGCTGAGGTCGGCGACCGTCCCCTCGCGGCCCGCCAGCACGCCCTCCCAGCGCGCGGGGAGGTTGGCCCTGACGCGCCCGCTCTCTCGGCGCTCCTCAATCATGGGCGCCATTATGCCTCAGTGGCGAGCCGGATGGCTTTCACTTTGTCGTCCGGCACGGGCGTCCGCGCGGCGGCGGCGACGGGCTGCGGGCGGGCGCAGGTGTCGGCGATGATCTTCTCGGCGTCAATGGCGGTCGAGGGCCGCGAGAAGTAGTAGCCCTGCCCGTTCTCGCAGCCGAGCTTGCGCAGCAGCGCGAGCTGTTCCTTCGTCTCGACGCCCTCCGCGACCACGTCCATCCCGAGGATCTGCGCGAGCATCACGATGGTGCGGACGATCTCGATGTTCTCGCTGTTGTCCACCATGCGGGTGACGAAGGAGCGGTCGATCTTGAGCGTGTCGATGGGGAAGCGGTGGAGGTAACTAAGAGACGAGTAGCCGGTGCCGAAGTCGTCAATGGCGAGCTGCACGCCGAGTTCGCGGAGTTGGCGGAGCATCTCGGTGGCCGTCTCGATGTTCTCCATGACGACCGACTCGGTGATTTCGAGCTTGAGGCTGCGCGGGCTGAGCTTGGTGCGTTCGAGCGCGGCGGCGACCGTCTCGGTGAGGTTCGGCTGCGCGAACTGCTTGCCCGAGAGGTTGACGCTGATGAAGAGCGGGGCCTCCGAAGGGAAGAGCTTCTGCCAGCGCCGCATCTGCCGGCACGACTCGAAGAGCATCCACTCGCCGATGGCGATGATCTGACCCGTGTCCTCGGCGACGGGGATGAAGTCCATCGGCGAGATCAGCCCGCGCTCCGGGTGCTGCCAGCGCACCAGCGCCTCGAAGCCGCAGAGGCGGAAGTCGTCGAGCGCGACGATGGGCTGGTAGAGGACGAACAGCTCGCGCCGTTCGAGCGCCTTGCGCAGGTCGGTTTCGAGTTGCAGGAGGTTGACGGCGAAGGCATGCATCGCCTTGTCGAAGACCTCGTGGCGGGCCTTGCCCAGAGACTTCGCGCGGTACATCGCCGTGTCGGCGTCGCGCAGGATGTCCTCGGGGTCGTCGTAGCCGGTGGCGCTCGGGGCGATGCCGATGCTGACGGTGGTGAAGACCTCGTGGCCGTCGAGGTGGAAGGGCGCGGACAGCTCCTTCTGCACGCGCTCGGCGACGGAGACGGCCTCCGGCTCGTCCTCGATGTCTTCGAGCAGGATGGTGAACTCGTCGCCGCCGACGCGCGCCACCGTGTCGCCCTCGCGCAGACACTTCTCCAGGCGGCGCGCGATGCCGACGAGGAGCTGGTCGCCGATGAGGTGGCCGAGCGAGTCGTTGATGATCTTGAAGCGGTCGAGGTCGAGGAAGAGGACGGCGAAGAGGTGCCCCTCGCGCCGCTTCGAGCGGGCGATGGTGAGCTTGACGTGGTCTATGAAGAGGGCGCGGTTGGGCAGCCCCGTCAGCGCGTCGTGGAAGGCGTTGTGGAGCAGACGCTCCTCGGAGAGCTTGCGCTCGGTGATGTCCTGCGCCTGGATGATGAGGCGGTGGCCCGCGCCGCCCGAGTCTTCGAGGCGCGCCACGCTCCAGAGCATCCAGACCTCCTGGCCCTGCCGGTGGACGAAACGCTTCTCGGCGCGGTAGGTCGCGAGCTTGCCGCGCAGAACGTCCTTCAGGTTGGCGAGCGCCGGGCCGAGGTCGTCCGGGTGCACCACGTCCTGAAAGTTCTTCTCCCGCAGCTCGTCCTCGGAGTAGCCGAGCGCCTCGCACAGCGAGCGGTTGGCCCTCAGCCACTTGCCCTTCGGGGAGACGAGCGCCATGCCGATGGCCGCCTGCTCGAAGGCGCTCTGGAAGACCGGCTGCGCCCCGTCCTCGCTCTCCCGCGGCGGAGCCGTGGGCACTCCGGCCCCGGCCGCGGAAGCTTCAAGGTGGCGCAGGTAGACGCCGTGCGCGAAGTGCAAGAC
>JALZHT010000558.1 GCA_030860645.1 Acidobacteriota bacterium | reverse complement strand
GCCGGGGGCTGGGCGGGCCGCGCTGACTTTTCCGGCGCGGGCGCGGGCGTTTCCGCTGGCTCGGCCGCCCGCTCGGGCTGCTGTTTGCGGGCCGCCTTCTGCATCTCCTCGCGGCTGGCGATGCCCCGCTTGACCTCGAAACCTAAGAGCGCCAAAGCCCGGCCCACACTGGATGTCTCGCAGACCTCGACGTAGCTGCCCTGCTGGACGTGGCCGGAGCTGCGCAGCTCGTAGGCGTGGCCCGTGGCGGCCGGCAGGGCGTCGTCGCCGTCGCGGTAGACCTCGGCGCGCATCAGGACGAAGCCGGTCTCGGCGTTGTGTTCGAGGATCGTGGTCGTGATCCGCCCCTGCGGGTACTTCGCGTAAAATCTTTCGACTCTTTCGTGAACGGTGACGTACTCGTCGAGATTAAAGCGCATCCAAGATTTTCGCCTTTCCGGTGGGTCGGTCTACGGGCGCTGAATGTAGCAGAAAAGCGGGCCGCGGAGGAGAATTTTTGCGGCCGGGGCGACCCCGGCCCGCCCGCGCTTGACAGACGGGGAAGCCGTCCGTATAGTCTCTCGTTTGGACTAGGAGTCCGAATCCCAATAGTGCAACGCTCAGTTGGTTCTGCCGGTGTGGAGGCGTTGCCCGGTTGCGCGCCCGAGGGCGCAATCGTTGACAATTATTGTGGCGTAAACTTCGGCGCCCCGCCCCTTCCGGGTCGGCCAAGCGCCTGAAGCGCGAACGTTTACGGGGCGGCGGCCGTCATCGGGCCGCCCGAACCCGCCTCCTGTTTGGGATGCGACGCCACAGAAAAGTTTCGGCCCCGGGGAGGCCACCATCCACACCCGCTGGAAGTCAGAACGTCCCTCAATCTTAATTAAAAAACAAGGGCATGCCGCTCTTGCGCTGACTGCCGGACGAAGGTTCCGGTAAGAGGCAGGAAAGGGCAGCCTATTGCGCCTTGAAGGCGTCTTTCGGGAGAGGACACGAGAGCAGTGCCGACCATCAACCAACTCGTCCGCAAGGGCCGCCAGCAGGTCAAGTACAAGACGGCCAGCCCGGCGCTCCAGCAGTCGCCGCAGAAGCGCGGCGTCTGCACGCGCGTCTACACGCAGACGCCGAAGAAGCCGAACTCGGCGCTCCGCAAGGTCGCGCGCGTGCGCCTGACGAACGGCATCGAGGTGACGACCTACATCCCCGGCGTCGGCCACAACCTCCAGGAGCACTCAATCGTGCTCATCCGCGGCGGCCGCGTCAAAGACCTGCCGGGCGTGCGCTACCACGTCATCCGCGGCACGTTGGATTCGGTCGGCGTCTCCGACCGCAAGCAGGGCCGCTCGAAGTACGGGGCCAAGCGCCCGAAGGGCGGCGCGGCGGCCGGCGCGGCCAAAGGCGGCAAGAAGTAATAAGAAGGTGCTGGGTGCTGGGTTCCAGGTGCTGGTAAAAACCAGACTTTACCCAGCACCTGACACCCGGAACCCAGAACCCAAAGAGCTATGCCGAGAAGAAGAGTCATTGACAGACGCGAGGTGCTGCCCGACCCCGTCTACAACAGCCCGCTGGTGACGAAGTTCATCAACGGCCTGATGTGGGACGGCAAGAAGTCGACGGCCGAGGGGATCTTCTACAACGCGCTGGCGCAGGTCGGCGAGAAGACGGGCGAAGACCCCTTGAAGATGTTCAAGCGCGCCATTGACAACGTGCGCCCGACCGTCGAGGTCAAGTCGCGCCGCGTCGGCGGCTCGACCTACCAGGTGCCCATCGAGGTGCCGCAGGAGCGGCGCGGCTCGCTCGCCATCCGCTGGATCGTCGGCGCGGCCCGCGCCCGCGGCGAGAAGACGATGACCGACCGCCTCGCCGGCGAGATGCTCGACGCGGCCAACAACCGCGGCAACGCCGTCAAGAAGAAGGACGACACGCACCGCATGGCGGAAGCGAACAAAGCCTTCGCGCATTACAAGTGGTAGCAAAGCCGTGAATCGTAAATCGTAAATCGTGAATAGAGGGCCTGAGCTTTAATCACGATTTACGATTCACGATTTACGATTTACGGGTTTTGAGTTATGGCTAAGCACGACCTCAGCAAGTTCCGGAACATCGGCATCATGGCGCACATCGATGCCGGGAAGACCACGACCACCGAGCGCATCCTCTTCTACACGGGCGTCTCGCACAAGATCGGCGAGGTGCACGAGGGGACGGCGACGATGGACTGGATGGAGCAGGAGCAGGAGCGCGGCATCACGATCACCTCGGCCGCCACCACCTGCTTCTGGCGCCGCTCGGGCGTCGAGCACCGCATCAACATCATCGACACGCCCGGCCACGTGGACTTCACGATGGAGGTCGAGCGCTCCTTGCGCGTCCTCGACGGCGCGGTGGCCGTCTTCGACGGCGTCGCCGGAGTCGAGCCGCAGTCCGAGACCGTCTGGCGTCAGGCCGACAAGTACGGCGTCCCCCGCATCTGCTTCATCAACAAGCTCGACCGCGCCGGCGCCTCCTTCGAGCGCTCCTTCCAGTCCATCATCACGCGCCTCGGCGCCAACCCCGTCGCCATCCAGATCCCCATCGGCCTCGAAGACCAGCACAAGGGCGTCGTTGACCTGATCACGATGAAGGGCCTGGTCTGGAGGGACGAGACGAAGGGCGCGGAGTACGAGGTCGTCGAAATCCCCGCCGACCTCAGGGAGCAGGCCGAGGCGTACCGCCACCGCCTGCTCGAAGCCGTCGCCGAGGTGGACGAGGAGTTGATGGAGAGGTACCTCGAAGACGAGGGCGCGAGCTTCACCGAGGAGCAGATCCGCGCGGGCCTGCGCAAGGGCACCATCGAGATCAAGCTCGTCCCCGTCGTGACGGGGTCGGCCTTCAAGAACAAGGGCGTGCAGACTCTGCTCGACGCGGTCGTGGACTACCTGCCCTCGCCGCTCGACATCCCGCCCATCGAGGGCGTCAACCCGCGCAACGGCGAGACCGAGGCGCGCCCGGCCGACGCCTCCGCGCCGTTCGCCGGGCTGGTCTTCAAGATCATGGCCGACAAGCACCTCGGCCAGCTCTCGTTCGTCCGCATCTACTCGGGCACGGTCAAGGGCGGCTCCTACGTCTACAACTCGGTGAAGGGGACGAAGGAGCGCGTCGGCCGCCTGATGCGGATGCACGCCAACAAGCGCGAGGACATCGAGGAGGCGTCGGCCGGCGAGATCATCGCCATCGGCGGCATGAAGCAGGTCACGACGGGCGACACGGTCTGCGAGGAGTCGCGCCCCGTCATCCTCGAAGCGATGGAGTTCCCCGCGCCGGTCATCCGCGTCGCCGTCGAGCCGAAGACGCGCGCCGACCAGGACAAGCTCGGCACGGCGCTCGCG
>JALZHT010000044.1 GCA_030860645.1 Acidobacteriota bacterium | reverse complement strand
GGGAAAGACAACTTGCTTTTCCCAGCACCCGAAACCTGGAACCCGGCACCCTCTTTGCCCTTACCGGCTCGTCTTCCGGTCGCCGTGCGGGCCTTTGATCTGGCCGGTGCCCTGGCCGGCCATGTTGTCCTGGGTGCGGCCCTCGCCCTCTCCGCCGGCGCCGCCCTCGGCCGTGCGGGGCTGGCCCTCGCCGCTGTTGCCGGAGTTCGAGCCTTCGCCGGTCGATTCACGTTTCGGGAAGCTCTCCCCGCGTCCGCGCTGTTCTGCCATCGTCCTCATCCCCCGTCCGTTGAAGTCCGCTTCGTACGAGATGCGTGCGCGCCCGAAGCCTTCCGCGCGCCGGAAGGCTTCGGGGGCAAGGCGCGTGCCCGGGACGCGCGGCCGGCGCTGACACGTATCAATCGAGGGGCTGATGGAGACAGCCCCCCGGCCGTCGGCAAGTTATTTGAAAGCTGCTCTAAGAGGCGAAGGAGGCGACCACGCGGTAGAGCAGGAAGGAGGCGGCCGCGATGAGCGCCGCGAGCGGGATGGTGAGCACCCAGGCCCAGACGATGCGCCCGGCCACGCCCCACTTGACGGCCGAGAGCCGGCGCGTCGCGCCGACGCCGACGATGGCCCCCGTGATGGTGTGCGTCGTCGAGACGGGGATGCCGCCGTAGGTGACGCCGATGATCGCCATCGCGGCGGCCGTCTCGGCGCTGAAGCCGCCGACGGGCTTGAGCTTCGTGATGCGCGACCCCATCGTGTGGACGATGCGCCAGCCGCCCGAGAGCGTGCCCAGCCCGATGGCCGCGTGGCAGATGAGCACCACCCACATCGGGATGTCGCGCGTCGCCTCCGGGTTGAGGTTCGAGGCGACGAGCACCCCGGCGATGATGCCCATCGTCTTCTGCGCGTCGTTGCCGCCGTGCCCGAGGCTGAAGAGGGCGGCCGAGACGAGCTGGCCCTTGCGGAAGAACTTGTCCACGTGGTGCGGCGACCAGCGGCGGAAAATCCACATCACCGAGACCATGATGACGAAGCCCATCACGGCCCCGATGAGCGGCGAGAGCACGATGAAGATGAGCGTCTTCGTCCAGCCCGACGGCAGAATCACGCCGAAGCCCGCGGCCGCCACGGCCGCCCCCGCGTAGCCGCCCACCAGCGCGTGCGACGAACTCGACGGGATGCCGTAGTACCACGTGATGAGGTTCCAGACGATGGCCCCGATCAGCCCGCACAGGAGCACCCAGAGCTGCCAGTCGCCGGGCACCGCCTTGATGTCGACCATGTCCTTGCCGATGGTCTTCGCCACGGCCTCGCCCAGCACCACGAACGCGATGAAGTTGAAGAAGGCCGCCCACACCACGGCCGCGCCGGGCGAGAGCACGCGCGTCGAGACGACGGTGGCGATGGAGTTGGCCGCGTCGTGGAACCCGTTGATGTAGTCGAAGACGAGCGCGATCAGGATGATGATGAAGACGAAGGTCAGCGTGGTAGTCATAAGAAGGTGCCGGGTGCTAGGTGCTGGGTTCTGGGGAAAGGTTTCTTACTAGCACCTGACACCCAGCACCCAGCACCCCTTCAGGCGTGCTTGATGATGACGCTCTCGATGATGTTGGCGACCGACTCGCAGCGGTCGACGGCGGATTCGAGCTTCTCGTAAATCTCTTTCCACTTGAGGACGTGGAGCGGGTCGGGCTCGCCGCCGAACAGCTCCGTGATGGCCTCCTGGTAGAGGTCGTCGCCCTCGTTCTCCAGCCGGTGAATCTCGACCAGGCGCGGGCTGATGCCGGCGGGGCGTTCGAGCTGCGAGACGACCTCGTGGAGCTGCACGGCCATCCGCTGGATGACATCGCCGAAGCGGCGCGCGTGCTGGGTCGTCCCGCCGACGTTGTACATGACGAGGGCGCGGGCCGCGTCGTCAATGAGGTCCACCACGTCGTCGAGCGCGCCCGAGAGCAGGTAGATGTCCTCGCGGTCGAAGGGCGTGATGAAGGACGAGTTGAGCTTGGTGACGATGGAGTGGATCAGCTCGTCGCAGGCGTTCTCGACCGACTTGATGTGCGTCAGGTGCGAGGCGTACTCGGCGGGCCGGCTCTCCAGCATGTCGACCAGAGAGGAGGCCGCGTCGTAGATGTAGGAAGACATCTGCCGGAAGAGGGCGAAGTATTGCTCCTCTTTCGGAATCAGGCTGAAGCGTGCCATGCGGAAGTCCCCATCGGCGGAGGTTGAAAGAGAAGGCAAATATTAAGCGAACCGGCCGGACGTTGTCTATACGGCGGCTGACATTCGGCTGAACGGCAAAAAAAGTTTCGGGTTTCGGGTTTCGAGTTAAAAGCAATCTGTCTTTAACTCGAAACCCGAAACTGTTTTAGTCGGTTGTTCTCCGGCGCGGCTCCGTCGTATGCTCGTCGGGCTGAACGCGCCCGCCCGCGGGCCGCCTTCACCCCGAGCCGATGAGTGATTCACACTTCGCGCAGGTGCAAGACCTGCTCCGCATGGAAGCCGAGGCCGTCGCGCAGGCGGCCGCGCGCCTCGACCCCGCCGCGGTCGAGCGCGCCATCGAGTTGCTGGCGGCGTGCCGCGGCAAGATCGTCACGGTCGGCGTCGGCAAGTCGGCCAACATCGCGCAGAAGGTCGCCGCCACGCTCACCAGCACGGGCAGCCCCTCGGTCTTCCTCCACCCCTCGGACGCGCTCCACGGCGGGATGGGCCTCGTCACGGGCGAGGACGTGACCGTCGTCCTCAGCAACAGCGGCGAGACCTCCGAGGTCGTCGAACTCCTCCCCTACCTGCAACACCGCCGCACGCCGATCATCGCCGTCGTCGGCAACCTGAACTCGACGCTCGCCCGCCGCGCCGACGCCGTCCTCGACGCCTCGGTCGATCAGGAGGCGTGCCCGCTCAACCTCGCGCCGACGACGAGCACCACCGTCGCCCTCGCCATCGGCGACGCGCTGGCGATGACGCTCATGCGCGTGAAGCGTCTGACGCCGGAGGACTTCGCCCTCAACCACCCGGGCGGCCGCCTCGGCAAGCGGCTGACGCTGCGCGTGTGCGACCTGATGCGGGGCGGCGACGAGTGCCCGACCGTCGGGGCGGGCGCGACGCTCGTCGAGGTGGTGCAGGCGATCAGCCGCGGCGGGCTGGGTGCGGTCAACGTCGTTGACGGCGCGGGCCGGCTCGCCGGCATCGTCACGGACGGCGACGTGCGGCGGACGCTGCAAAACGTGCAGCTCTCGGAACTGGCCGGCCTGACGGCCGAGGCGATGATGACGCGCGAGCCGGTCGTCGCCGCGCCCGACATGCTCGCCCACGCCGCGCTCCGGCTGATGGAGAACCGGCCGTCGCAAATCTCCGTCCTCCCCGTCGTCGAGCGTGACGGCCGGTCGGTCGGCCTCCTCCGCCTCCACGACATCGTGCGCAGCGGACTGTAAGGAAGTAAAAAGCCGTCAATCGTCAATCGTGAATCGAGGGGTTGACTCTCTTTCACCTCGGAGGATGAAGCTCAGGCAGCCCTCCACCCAAACGATTCACGATTGACGATTCACGATTCACGGCTTTGGAGGGTGTTCGACGTGAGAATGAAGAGGTTGGTTTCGGGTTTGTGCGGCGTGGTGCTGACGCTGGCTTTGTCTGCGTCGGCCGCCGGGGGGGCCGAGCGGGTGACGCAGGCGGGCGAGGTGGTGGTGGTGCTGAACGAGCAGTTTCTGAATTCGCTGCTCGAAGCCGTGGCGTCGCAGCCGGAGCCGCCGTCGTTCCCGCTGTCGAAAGGCGGGGGCGGGAAGTGCCGGAGCGTGGTGACGCTCGTGCGCGAGGCCGAGGGGCGGCGCACGGCCGTCCGCTTCGTCGAGGGGCGCATCACCGCGCCCGTCGCCTTCCGCGGCACGTACGAGGCCCCTCTCGTCGGCTGCCTCAACTTCGAGGGCTGGGCCGACACGGCCTTCGACCTCTCCTTCGACGCCGCGGCCCAGGCCCTCAAGGCCCGCATCAACGTGCGCGACGTGAAACTGAAGAACATCCCCTCGGCGATGAGCGGCGGCATCAAGGGCCTGGTGCAGGACGCGGTTGACGAGCGCGTCAACCCCGTCGAAATCCTCCGCGCCGAACAGCTCGGCGCGCGCGTCCCCGCCACGCGCGACAACAGCCTGCGCCTGCGCGCCCGCGAAGTCCGCCACGAAGTCTCCGGCCAGGAACTCCGCCTCCGAATCTTCTACGAACTCGTCCAGGCAGAATAAAAGGGATTTTAGAATTTTGATTTGCGATTTTTGATTTTTGTTCGGAAGGCAGCGCGACCTTCGTCTTTCAATCGCAAATCAAAAATCTAAAATCTAAAATCCCTTTATCTCGCTGCGGTGAGTTGGGCGGCGACGGGCATGTCGACAATTTCCCAGGCCGCCTCGTCGCGGAGGAGTTTGGACATGAGCCGGGCGTGGAGGAGGTGGCCGCTGCGCTCGGCGCGGACGAGGCCGAGCGGGGGCATGCCGAGCAGCGCGAGGTCGCCGACGATGTCGAGAATCTTGTGGCGGACGAACTCGTCGGGGCGGCGCAGCGGCGTCTCGTTGAGCATCCCGTCGGGCGTGAGCACGACGGCGTTATCGAGCGAGCCGCCGCGGATGAGGTTGGCGCGGCGCAGCGCCTCGATCTCCTCGGTGAAGCCGAAGGTGCGCGCCGGCGAGATTTCGCGGCGGAAGCCTTCGGGGTCGAGCGCGTCGAAGCGCAGGCGCTGGACGCCGATGAGCGGGTGCCTGAAATCAATCAGGCAGTCGATCTCCCACCCGTCGAAAGGCTCGACCGAGATGCGGCGCTCGCCCTGCGCGATCTCGACGCGCCGCCGCACCCTCAAGGCCCTGCGCGCCGCCGGCTGCTCGACGACGCCGGCCCGCAGAATCATCGCGGCGAACGCCTCCGACGAGCCGTCCATGATCGGCAGCTCCAGGTTGTCCACGTCTATGTAACAGTTGTCAACGCCGAGGCCGCGCAGGGCCGCGAGCAGGTGCTCGACCGTCGAGAGCATGACGCCGGTGCGCACCAGCGTCGTCGCGTAAGAGCAGTGGGCGATGCACTCGACCGAGGCGGGAATCTCAAAGTCGTCGAGGTCAGTGCGGACGAAGACGTGGCCGGTGTCGGGCGGGGCGGGCCGCAGGCGGAGGCGGACGGGGGCGGCGGTGTGCAGGCCGAGGCCGCACAACTCGACCGCCTCGGCGATGGTCGTCTGTCTGATCAAGGCGCGGCGTTTAACCTTTCGCGGGTCTCCGGCGAGCTGAAGAGCGCCGTTCAAAGGGCAAGGCCCGTGCCGCTTGCCGGGCCGGCAATTTCCCGCGAAACCGCCTCGCCCCGCCCCGCGGTTGTGGTTCATCGGCCACAAGGGCGCGCCCCGTTGCTGCGCCTTCGCCACATTGAGCCGCACTTCCTTGAGCGTCGGCTGCGCGGGCGGCTTCATTTCAACACAGGGGGCACGGGGGCTGCACAGAGTTCACAGAGAAATCAATTTCTTCTCCGTGAACTCTGTGCAGCCCCCGTGCCCCCTGCGTAAAACCTTGCCCTGCCTGACGCTCAAACAACGAGGCCATCACTCGCCCGGAATCTTTTAGCGTCTCTCTTTGAGGTACGTGTCGCCACAGCGGCACCGATAAACCTCGGCCACGCGCGCGTGCGCGCAGAGGTGTTCCTTATCTTTGCGCCGGAATATCTTTTTCAAAAGCCTTATCATCTGACCCTCCTTGCAAAGCGGCCGACCGGGGCCGCCGTCAACTTAGATGTGCGAGCATCTTTAAAGGTTATCCGCCGTGAAGGTGAGCGAGCGCCGAGGGATAGACTAAGCGCCCGAGAAGTGTTAAGCAGTGGGTCGAGGTCGGGAGCCGACGGCGGAGGAGGTGCGGGCGGTGAGCACGAACAGACGGGGCAGGGGCGGCGCGCGCCCGGAAGGGGCCGAGCGGTGCCGCCGCAAGTTTCTGCGGTTCTTCCCCGGAGGGTTCCGGGACGAGAAGTACGTCGCCTGGGAGCGCGGCTACAAGTGGGAGACGCACGAGCGCTGGGAGGAGGCGCTGGGGCGCGACGAGTTCCGCGGGCTGCTCCGGCGCGGCGAGTTCGCCGAGGTCGCGAGCCGCGCGGTGCGCGTCGAGCAGCGCGCGCGCTACAGCATGATCTTCTCGTTCGAGAAGATGGCGCTGCGCGACGCGGTCAGGTCGGAGGCCGGGGCGCGCGCCTTCGCCGAGGGGCTGTACGACTTCCTCCACGGCCCCGGCGACACGGAGCGCAGGTTCACGCGCTGGGTCGAGGTGGTCGCGGGGCTGCCGCGACGCCAGACGCGCGTGCTCACGTGGCCGCTCGTCACCGTCTTCGGCTTCATCGCGCAGCCCGACGTGCACTTCTTCCTCAAGCCGAACGTCACGCGCGCCGCGGCCCGCCAGTACGGCTTCGACTTCCGGTACAAGTCCCGCCCGTCGTGGGAGGTGTACGCGAACCTCCTGGAGTTCGCCGCGACCGTCCGCCGCGACCAGCGCGACCTCCGCCCCCGCGACATGATCGACATCCAATCCTTCCTCTGGGTGCAAGGCTCCGACGAGTACGAGGAGTGACGGCGTCGGCCGAGCCGAGGAGTTCGGCGGCCGGCGTCGCGCCGTGGGAATTGAACTGAGATGGCCGAAGAGATTGTTATTTTCGACATCGACGGCACGCTGGCCGATGTCTCGGAGCGCGTCCACCATCTGAGGAAGACGCCGAAGGACTGGGACTCCTTCTTCGAGGGCATGGCGCAAGACAAGGCGATCAGGGCGATGGTCAGGCTGTGCAACCTCCTGCACGCGTCCGGGCTGAGGATAGTCCTCTGTTCCGGCCGGCACGAGGGGCTGCGGGCGGAGACGGCCGCGTGGCTGGCCCGCCAGGGCGTCAACTACCACGAACTGCGCCTGCGCAGGGAAGGCGACTTCCGCAGCGACGTGGTCGTCAAGCGCGAGATGCTGCGGGGCATCAACAAGCGCCGCGTCCTCTTCGTCGTCGAAGACCGCAGCCGCGTCGTCGAGATGTGGCGCGCCGAGGGGCTGGTCTGCTTGCAATGCGCGCCCGGCGAGTTCTGAGGATGCCGGCCGCGCGAGAGTTGAAGTAGACCGCGCAGAGTCTCGCCCCACTTCGCGCGGGCGGGCGGGAAAAAAAGATTGAAAAGGGCGGCGCTTTAGCATACGCTCTGCGCCTCACCGTCGAACCGGGGCCGCCGGGTCAGACGGAAACCTCGCGCGGACGAAACGATCTCGCCGCATAGGGAGATCGCCTCATGGCCCTAGCCAAGCTCAACTTCAGGGGCTTACTTAGCACCGTAAAGATTCCCCGCCCCGCGAGGTCGGGAGGAGACTCTCGGCCGCACCGAAGGTCATCCCCTGAACACACAACCTCAAACGCGGGCGGGCACGCCTCGCGGCCCATCACCTCCCGGGGCCAGCGCCACGCGACGCACTCACCGACGGAGCAGGAATAATGGCACAAGAGAAGAGCACGGTCGCCTGGAACCTCTTCACCGAAATCAGGAAAGACATCCTCGAATACCAGAAGCTACGGACTCAGGTGATCGGGTTCAAGATCACCGTCGTCGGCACGGGCATCGGACTCGTGATCGCGAACCGGGACAAGATGCCGGACTCCAGCCTGCTGGTGCCGGCCTTCGCGGCCATCTTCTTCGACTTCCTCATCAGCAGCTACAGCTTCTCCATCAAGCGAACCGGCTTCTACTGCCGGGAGCACATCGAGCCTATCATCAGGCGATCCTGCGACTGGCCGACGGAGGCCCTGCTCTGGGAGGAGTACATGTGCAGGCCCACCTCCCAGCGCAGCTTCGCCCTGCTCGGCAACCTGGGGATCACGGCGCTGGCGCTGGCGCCGGCTTGCTACTACATCCTGATCCTCCCCCTTCCTGAAATCTCCGGCACCTCCGCGCTCTCCGTCTCCATCCTGCTCATCTTCTTTTTCTTCGACGCGTGGGCTTACTACATCTCCAGGCAATTCGACGAAGGGCGGGGCGCCCAAAATAAACGACAGCGCCGCGCGCGTGGCGGGGACGGTAAGCGCGGCCCGGCACACCCGTCTCGCCCTTAGGCCCCGCCGTGAAGCCGCCCGCCGCCCGGGGGCGCGGCCGCCGCCGATTCGCTGTCACTTGTCACCCGCGGCGGCTTTTCTTATCATCGAAGGCACATGCCTTCGAAAAAATCCGCCAAGCCTAAAGAGCCGACCGAGCGGGTCTTTCTTATCGACTCGATGTCGCACATCTTCCGCGCGTTCTTCGCGCCGATGGGCGGGAGGGTCGAGCCGTTGACGACGAGCGGCGGGCAGGTCACGCAGGCCGTCTTCGTCTTCACCAACATGCTCCGCAAGCTCCTCGCCGACGAGAAGCCGCACTACATCGCCGCCGTCTTCGAGTCGGGCGAGCCGACCTTCCGCCACGAACTCTCCTCGGACTACAAGGCCCACCGCACCGAGGCCCCCGAGGATTTGCAGTCGCAAATCCCCTACATCATCCGCGTCTGCGAGGTCTACAACGTGCCGGTCGTCAACGCCCCCGGCTTCGAGGCCGACGACGTGATCGGCACGCTCGCCGTCCAGGCCACCGAGGCGGGCCTCCAGGCCGTCATCGTCTCGAACGACAAGGACATGTGCCAGCTCGTCAGAGACCCCTGGGTCGTCTGCATGCGCAACAACTCGCAGAACGTCAAGCGCAAGGAGCCGGTGCCGCCCGTCGAGTGGTGCGACGAGGCGTGGGTCGAGAACAAGTTCGGCGTCCCGCCCTCGCAGATCATTGACCTGCTCGGCCTGATGGGCGACTCGGTAGACAACATCCCCGGCGCGCCCGGCATCGGCGCGAAGGGCGCGGTGCAAATCGTCAAGCAGTTCGGCTCCATCGAGAACGCGCTCAAGCGCTGGGAGGAGGTCAAGCACAAGACCTACCGCGAGTCTTTGCGCGACAACGCGCCTCTCATCCTCCAATCGAAGGAGCTGGCGACGATCAAGACCGACGTTAACATCAAACTCGACCTCGACAAGCTGCGCTGCAAGCCGCCCGACCGCGCCGCCGCCTACAAGCTCTTCCGCGAGCTGGAATTCCAGAACCTCACGCGCGAGTTCGCCGACGCCGCCTCCGAGGTTGATGTCGGCGCGGTGGCGAAGAAATACAAGCACGTCCGCACCGCCGCCGAACTCGAAGCCCTCGTCCGCAAGCTCTGGGACGTGGATCACTGGGCCTTCGCCGTGGCCGACTCCTCGCCGGCCGGCGGCGGCCAGCAGGTCTCCGTGCGCGACGACAAGCCGCCCGCCGGCCTCGCCATCTCCTACGCGCCGCACACCTCGCACTTCGTCAACTTCGAGGAGTTCGAGGGCGGCCCAGGGGCAGCCGTCTCGATGCTCGGCGACGTGCTCTCGAACGGGCTGCTCTCGAAGTCCGTCCACGACCTCAAGCGCGCCGTCGCGCTCTTCGCCCCGCTCGGCGTCGAGATCGAGGGCGTGACCGACGACACGCTCCTGGCCGCCTACCTGCTCGACCCCGTCCGCAGCCGCTACGACCTGGGCGACCTCGCCCGCGAGGGCGTCGGCGTCGAGGGCTGGACGGAGCCGCCGGGCGAGGGCTGGACGGAAGGACAGTGGCGCGCGGCCGAGGCCGCCGACTACACCGCGCAGGCCGCCGACGTTTTGCACGGCCGCATCCTCGAACAGGGCCTCGAAGCCATCTACAACGAGATCGAGTTGCCGATTGCCCCGCTCCTCTACCGCATCGAGCGCGCGGGCCTGCGCGTCGACACCTCGGTGCTCGGCGAACTCTCCGCCCTCTTCGGCGCTGAGTTGGAGAAGCTGACGAAGCGCATCTACGAGGCGGCCGGCCGCGAGTTCAAGATCAACTCGCCCAAGCAGGTCGGCGAAGTCCTCGAATCGCTCAACATCAGCACCGGGCGCAAAACTTCCACCGGACAAATCTCCACCAACCGCGCCGTCCTCGACGAGCTGGCGCAGAGCTTCGAGCTGCCGCGCCTCATCATCGAGTTCCGCGAGCTCGACAAGCTCAAGGCGACCTACACGGACGCGCTCCCGCCGCTCATCGGCCCCGACGGGCGCATCCACTCGGAACTCAACCAGGCGGTGACGGCCACGGGCCGGCTGAGTTCGAGTTCGCCCAACCTCCAGAACATCCCCATCCGCACCGAACTCGGCCGCCGCATCCGCCGCGCCTTCGTCCCCGAGCGGGGCAACGTCTTCGTCGCCGCCGACTACTCGCAGCTCGAACTCCGCCTGCTCGCGCACGTCACGCGCGACGAGCACATGCTCGACGCCTTCCAGAAGGGCGAGGACATCCACGAGCGCACGGCCCGCCTCGTCTTCGGCGCGAGGACGAAGGCGGAGCTGAAGGAGAAGCGCCGCTTCGCCAAGATCGTCAACTTCGCCATCGCCTACGCCGTCGAGCCTTTCGGCCTCTCGCAGCGCGTCGGCATCTCGCGCAAGGAGGCCAAGCAGGTCATCGAGGACTACTACAAGACCTACGCGGGCGTCCGCCAGTTCATGGAGGACGTGCCCGCGAAGACGCGCGAGACCGGCGTCGTCCGCTCGCTCTACGGCCGCATCCGCCCCATCCCCACGATCAACGACCGCAACGCCAACGTGCGCTTCCGCGCCGAGCGCGAGGCCATCAACATGCCGATCCAGGGTTCGGCGAGCGACATCGTCAAGATCGCCATGATTAAAGTCGACGAGGCGCTGCGGCGCGAGGGCCTGGAGGCGCAGATGGTGATGCAGGTGCACGACGAACTGCTCGTCGAGTCGCCGAAGAAGGAGGCCGCGCGCGTCGCCGAAATCCTCAAGCGCGAGATGGAGACAGCCGTCGAACTGGACGTGCCCCTCGAAGTCGAGGTCGGCACGGGCGGCAACTGGATGGACGTGAAGAAGTAGTTCCGGGTTACGGGTTTCGGGTTGCGAGTTCAAGACAAGAAAGTTTTTAACTCGCAACCCGAACCTTCAAACTCGAAACTTGAGTGGTGATGCCGGACGAAGGGAAGAGCGGCGGCGGGCGCGTCATCTACAGCCGGCCCGAGGGGCCGGGGGGCGGCGCGCGCGGCGGCGGGGTCGCGTTCGAAAGCTCGGGCGGGCGCGGGCCGCTGTGGCAGGCGCTCGCGCCGCTGCTCGTCGGCTTCGCCCTGCTCGTCGCCCTCGTCATCGGCCTCGGCCTCGTGAGCGCCGACAAGGTGCGCGACATCCGCTTCAGCACGCAGCAGGAGGAGCGCGCGCTCGCCGCCCGCCTCAGCCTCCTGCTCAACCTCAACCTCGCGCTCAACAAGCTCAACACCGAGGCGCGCATCCGCGGCCGGCTGGAGGCCGCCGGCGTGATGCTGCCGCCCACAGACCTCCGCCTGCGCAACGAGCGCGACGCCGTCCGCGCCTTGCTGCCCGACTTCGACAAACTCCCCGTCGCCGGCCCGCCCGAACGCAAGCTCGCCATCCGCCGCCGCCTCGACGAGTTCGTCGCCCTGACCGGCGACCTGCGGCGCTACTCGCTCGAAGGCTTCGAGGCGTACCAGGCCGTCGAGAAAGACCTCGACGCGCTCTTCGCCGAGAGCGACGCCGAGCGCGACGCGCTCGACTTGCGGCGCGACGCGGCCATCGAGCGCGCGCGCGGCGAGATTCGGTTGCTGATGTGGCTCGGGGCGCTGACCGGCCTCGTCGTGGCGACGGCCACGACCCTCGAAGTCTGGCGGCGCTTCCGGCAGATGCGGCGCGGCTACGAGGCGCTGCGGCGCGAGCGGCAGTTCAGCGCGCAGATGCTCGGCGGGCTGCCCTCGGCCGTCGCCGCGCTCGACCGCCGCGACCGCATCCGCTCGGCCAACGCCGTCTTCTTCGAGGTCTTCCCCGGCGCGAGCCTCGGCGACTCGATCCACGACAAGTTCACCACGCCCGAGGGGCTGGCGCTGCTCGCGGCGGCCACCTCCACGCACGTCGCGCGCACCACCTACCGCGGCCGCTGGCGGATGGGCGGCGAGGAGGGCGGCGACCCGCGCGCCTTCGACATCTACTCCAGCCCGCTCGAAATCGAGGGCGAGCCGGGCCAACTGCTGACGCTCGTGGACGTGACCGAGGCGGCCGAGGCCGAGGTCGAGCTGCGGCGGCAGGAGGCGCTGGCGGCGGTCGGGCAGGCGGCGGCGCAGGTCGCGCACGAGATCAAGAACCCGCTCGGCAGCATCCGCCTCGGCGTCGCCATGCTGCGCGACATGACGGACAACCGCGAGGCCATCACGACCATTGACCTCGTCGAGCGCGGCATCGAACACCTCTCGAAACTCACCCTCGACGTGACGCAGTTCTCGCGCCGCCGCCAGCTCAACCTCGGCGAGGCCGACCTCCACGCGCTCCTCGACGAGAGCCTCGACCTCGTCGCCGACAAGCTGCGCGAGAAGCAGACTCCGGTCGAGCGCCACTTCGCGCCCGACTCGCCGCGCGGGCTGTGGGACGAGGATCAGCTGCGGCAGGTCTTCGTCAACCTGCTCGCCAACGCCGTGGACGCGAGCCCTTCGGGCGCGCCCGTCACGATCACGACCGAGGCCGCGCAGGTCGCCGCCGGCGCGCGGCGCAACGG
>JALZHT010000557.1 GCA_030860645.1 Acidobacteriota bacterium | reverse complement strand
GGGCGGACGAGGTGCCGGCCGCGCCGCCGCCCGCGGACGGGCCGGCCTCCGCGCCGCCGAGCGAGCGGATGTAGGCGATGAGCTGCAAGACCTGCTCCTCGGTGAGCTGGCCCTGGTAGGTCGGCATGAGCGGCTGGTAGCCGGCGGCGAGCTTGGCCGCCGGGTTGAGGATGGACTCGCGGACGTAGGACTCGTCCACGGTCACGGTCTGCCCGTTCTGGAGCGGCTGCTGCTTGCCGAAGATGCCGTACAAATTCGGCCCGCGGCCCGGCGGCCCGCCCTGCTCGACCGTGTGGCACGAGGCGCAGCCGCGATCCTGGAAGAGCTTCTGCCCCTGCGCCGAGGCCGACTCCGAACCCGTCCCGCCCGCGAGCCACTGCTGGTAGGCGGTCGGCTCCATGACCTCGACGTAGCCGACCATCCCCGAGTGGTTCGTGCCGCAATACTCGGTGCAGAAGAGGTAGTAGCGGCCCGGCTTCGTCGCCTCGAACCACGTCTGCGTGTAGCGGCCCGGCACCACGTCCATCTTGATGCGGAAGGCCGGGACGTAGAGGCTGTGGATGACATCCTCGGTCGCCATCGTCAGCTTGACGCGCGCGCCTAAAGGCACGTGCAGCTCGTTGATCTCGCGCTGCCCCGTCTGGTGCTGGAACTTCCACATCCACTGCTTGCCGACGACGTAGACCTCCATCGCCTGGTTCGGCGTGCGGTAGACCTTGAAGTAGATCGAGGCGGCCCAGACGAAGATCGTCATCGCGATGAGGAGCGGGATGACCGTCCACGTCACTTCGAGCACCATCGAGCCGTGGCGGGGGCGCGGCACCTCCGAGGCGCTGCGGCGGCGGTACTTGATGGCGAAGTAGATGATGCAGAGCGTGATGACCGTCGAGAAGAAGATCGTGATCGCCCAGAGGTAGGCGTAGAGGGCGTCAATCTCGGGCGCGACGGTCGACGCCTGCTCGGGCGCGAACGGCACCGTGACCTGGGACAGCAGCATACCTTCGATGAAGCTCACTCGGAACTCCCCTCTCCCGGGGACGCGCCGGGGTCGGGCGGGCCTTCAGGCGGCCCCGCCGACCCCGATCTCGGACTCCCAGCGCTCGCCGTCGCGCCTGCGCCGCAGGACGAGGATGAGCGCCACCACGGCGATGACCGTCAAGACGCCGGCCAGCCGCATGATGTTCATGATGACGGGGCCGTACCGGCCCGTCGTCGGGTCGTAGTGGTAGCAGTACAGGACGAGCTGGTCGACGGGCGAGCCGATCCTCGACGAAGACGCCTCGACGAGCGCGAGCCGCAGGGCGCGCGGGTCGTAGTCTATGCCGTAGAAGTAGTGCGACAGTCGGCCCTCGGGCGTGGCGACCATGATGGCCGAGGAGTGCGCGAACTGCTGCGAGCGCCCGTCCCAGACGTAGCCGAAGCCGACCGCTTCGGCGAGCCGGCGCACCTCGGCCTCGTCGCCGGTCAAGAAGTGCCAGCCCTCGGCGGCCCCCTCGCGCCGGTAGCGCTTGACGTAAGTCTCCTTCTTGCGCGCGGCCAACTCCGGCGTCTCGCGCGGGTCGAAGCTCACGGTGACGATCTCGAACTCGCGGCCCGGCGTGAAGCTGACGGCGTCGAGCGTGCCGACCAGCCCGTTCAAAATCTGGTTGCACAGCATCGGGCACTCGTAGTAGACGAGCGTCAGGACGACGGGCCGCCCCTTCTTGAAATACTCCGCGAGCCGCACCGCGCGGCCGGCCTCGTCGCGCAGCGTGAGGTCGAGCGGCACCTGCTCGCCGAGCCGCTGTTCGATCTTCACGTCTTTCAGCAGGTCGGGCGTCCCGCCCTGCGGCATCGAACTCATCGGCGGCCGCCCGTACTGCCCGGAGGCCGCGGGCGACGACCAGAGGAGGCAGAAGGCAGAGAGCAGGAGGCAGTAGATTCCCCGCCGGCCGTTTTCAGTGACCGTCAGGGGAAGGCACCGCCTCCCGCCTCCCGCTTTCCGCCTCCCGCCTTCCGCCTTCTGCCTTCTCTTTTTCATTGGTGTCTCTGTTCCGGCTGCTGCCCCGCACTCGGGGGCGCGGGGATTTGCTGCCCGACCGGCGGCGTCGGCCCGGCCCCGTGCCGGCCCCTCTGGCGCTCGGCGTAGCGGCGCATGGCCTCCTCGATGGGGACGCGCACGGTGCCGGCGTTCTGGTCGACCCAGCCGTAGCCGTTCAGCCTACGCCGCCACTCTTCGCGCACCTGCCAGTACTCGGACTGCGGCTGCGGCGAGCGGTCAACGGGCGAGTCCTGGTCATAGTCGAGCGGGACGCGGCGGCCGTCCTCGGTGCGCACCTCGAAGCCGGGCGCGAGCTGGAGGCGCGGCTCGGGCGGCAGGCGGTCTTCGCCCTGGCGCGCGAGCGGCGACGGCCGCAGCTCGGCCGCCTCCTCGCGCTGCTGGAAGAAGAGGAACATCAGGTACATCGCCAGCGCCATCGCGGCCGTAAACACCGTCAGCCCGAAGACGAACCACAGCAGCGGCCGCACGCTCACGTCCGAGTGCTCGTGCGCCACGTCCGGGTTCGTGATGTACGACACGTCCGGCGTCTCGTGGATGCTGTCCCGCTTACGTTTCCCGAAGGCCATAATCACTCCGAACAATTTTTGATTTTTGATTTGCGATTTTTGATTGAAGAAGGCGACGTTCGCGCCTCCAATCGCAAATCAAAAATCCGAAATCAAAAATCCCCCTCAGTGGTGCTCGGCCGCGGCAATCGCCTTGTCCAGGTTCGGCTCGCCGAGGGGGAGGAGCGGGCGCGCGACGAGTTGGCCGAAGTAGTACCAGAGCCAGATGCCGCCGAGGCCCGCCGTGACGGCGAGCATGGGCAGGAAGTGGCGCAGGAGTTCGACGGCGTGGAACTCGGCCTCGCCGCCCTGGTGCGCCGACGGCGCGAAGAGGAAGACGAGGTCAACGGCCCGCATCAAGAGCATCAGCACGGCCACCTGCCGCAGCAGCCGCGGCGTCCGCTTCAGGCCCCTTGAGAGGAGCAGCGCGAACGGCAGCGCGAAGTGGAAGAGGATGAGCGCGAGCCCGACGTACTGCCACCCGTGGCGCAGCCGCCGCAGGTAGAACGGGATCTCCTCCGGCAGGTTCCCCGCCCAGATGATGAGGAACTGCGAGAAGGAGAAGTAGGCGTAGAGCATCACCACCGCGAGCAGGAGCTTGCCCCAGTCGTGGAAGTGGAGCGGCTGGTAGGCGCGGCTTATCGGCTCGTGGCGGACGAGGAACGACGCGACCGTGATGGCGAGCGCCAGCGCCGACAGGCCCCACCCGGCCATCAGAATCAGCCCGTAGATGGTCGAGAACCAGTGCGGCTCCAGAGACATCCCC
>JALZHT010000556.1 GCA_030860645.1 Acidobacteriota bacterium | reverse complement strand
CCTCTCGGTGGCGCGCTCGTCGAGGGCGGCCAGCAGCCGGCTCAGTTCCCACTCGGAGCGCGCGTCATAGTGCGAATCGCCGCGCGTCGCCGCGCCCGTCGGCGGCGGCGTCGTCGCGAGCGCGCGCTCGACCAGGCTGCGCGTCGAGGGCCGTAAGCCCTGCCAGACGCTCGCCACGCCCGCCCCGAAATCCTCAATCGTCATCCGCAAACTTCTCCTGCCGGCGTCGGCCCCCGGCGCGGCATACTATAACAGAACCGCTTACGGGAAACGAGAAGCAAATAAAGACCGTAAATCGTCAATCGTGATTGGGTGGCCGGCGCGTCGGAAGGTCAAAACTCAACCGCCGTCAGGCTCGACCACGATTGACGATTGAAGATTCACGAGTCACGGCTTTTCGATGATTTCGATGCCGCCGTGGGCGAAGGCGAGCAGGACACAGTCTTCGCCCTCCTCGGCGAGCGCCGCGGGCTGGTGCGCGGAGCCGGCCTCATTGAGGACGTAGTCGCCGGCGCAGTGCGCGCCCCGCTGGTCGCGGTAGCCGCCCTGGAGGACGAAGACCTCTTCCACGCCACGGTGGCGGTGGGCCGGGTAGGAGCAGCCGGGCTCCATCCGGATGAGGACGGTCGCGTCGCCCGTCGCCTCGTCGCGCCGGAGCACGTGCAGGTGGATGCCGCGGTGCCGCGTCGCGCGCCAGGGGATGCGGGTCAGGTCGAGCATGAGGAATTTTAGATTTTAGATTTTTGATTGGCGATTTGAAGCCGTCAGTTGTCAGCCGGGGCCGAGGCGATTAACGGCTGATGACTAAATCAAAAATCGCCAATCAAAAATCAAAAATTCTTGTTGTGGTCAATGATCTCGGTGATGGTGACGAAGGGTATCTTGATGATCTCGCCGTCAGGCCGCTCGATCTTGACGCTGGGGCGGGTGAGCGCCTGCGTCGTACGCAGGCTGCGCACGACGCCGCGGACGCGCGTGCCGTCCTCGGTCACGATCTCGACGTTGTCCTTGCCGTAGAGCGGCTGGAGCGCGGCCAGGGCCTTAGTGACTTCCACTAACTTTCTCCTTCAAGAGACTCCGGGTTAGGAAATTTTAGATTTTGGATTTTTGATTGGCGATTGACACTCACTAGTCCCCAGTCGTCAGCTTTCGTCTTTACTGACGACTGAGGACTGAGGACTGATAGCTAAATCGCAAATCAAAAATTCGCAAATCGAAAATCCGTTGACTCGAAACTTGAGTGGGCACGCGCCGTGCCAGCCCTTGCGCGGGAGACGGCGGCAGGCCAAAATACCCCGCGCTGGTTGAGTTTAAGGTCGCGCCGAGTCTACGGCCCGCGCCCCGTTAGATGCAACCGCGGTGCTCCAAGAGGCGTATAATCCGTACACAATATCGTCCGCGGGGGTCGCGAAAGCGTCCGCCCCGGCCGAGACGCCGACCGGAAAGACGCTATGCCGACAGGACACAAAGAGGCTGGGGGGCAGTTTGAAGGCGCGGGCACGGTGACGTGCCCGAATTGCCGCGCGGAAATGTTCGCGGGGCTGCGCTTCTGCCGCAGGTGCGGCTTCCGCCTCGGCGAGGGCGTCGAGGAGTATACCGAGACGCGCCGCTTCGACGGCAAGACGCCGCCCTTCGCGCCGCCGGCCGCCCGGAGCGCCACGCCCTTCGCCGCCAACAACACCTGGACGGCCGCGCCGCTCGCGCCCGTCGCGCCTCACGCGCCCGCGCGGGCGGACTCCGCCGCGCAGTGGCAGTGGTCGAACCTGTATAAGCCGTGGCGCTATGGGTGGGTCGGGTGGGTCGTGCTCTCGCTCGTCATCATGTTCGCCGTCGGCATGGCGGTGAAGCAGAACGCGCGGCGCCGGGCCGCCGCGCCCGAAGCGCCGGTCGTCTCCGTCGAGCGCGAGGTTGACGGCTTCGAGACGGCCGACGGCGGCGGCGCTTTCATCGAAGGCTTGGACGGCCCCGGCACCTCGCTCGAACAGGCCGGGCTCCTCGGCGGCGACGTGATCACGGTTTTCGACGGCAAGCCCGTCCGCGACGAGCGCGCGTTGCGGCGCATCCTACGCGGGACGCCGCCGGGCAAGGCCGTCGAGGTCGTCTACATCCGCGACGGCGAGACGCGGACGACGACGCTGACGACCACGGACGCGAAGAGCTACCGCGGGCGCGAGACGCTCCGGGAGCGGCCGGGCGGCGAGGGGCAGATCGGCGTCAACCTCGGCGACCGCGTGCGCGTGCCGAGCCTGAACACCTACGGCACCGAGCTTGAAGACGTGAACCGCAACGGCCCGGCCGACCTGGCCGGTTTGAAGGAAGGCGACATCGTCCTGGAGTTCAACGGCAAGCCGACGCGCACGCCCGGCGACCTGCGGCTGCGCATCTACGAGGCGGTGCCGGGCAGCACCGTCGTGGCCGTGGTGGTGCGCGGCGGCGAGCGCCTCGAAATCCCCGTCAAGGTGGGCCGGAGCCGGGACGACGACTAGCCGCGCGGGGCGGCGTACTCGCGCAGCCGCGCCTCCATCTCGCGCCGCACGTCGGCGCGATCCTCCTCGGCCTCGTCAGCCTCGAACAACTCGAACAGCGCGTACGGCGGCTCGGCCACGAGCCGCAACTCCCAGGCCTCGCGCCCGCCCTGCGAGGGGCGCGTGAACCAGAGCGCGTCTACCTCCGACTCCACCGGCGCGACCCCCTCGAACGAGTCCGCCCCCGCGGCCCTCCACTCGGCCAGCGCCGCCCCGCTCATCAACACGCCCGCCAGCCGCCACCCGTGCCGCCGGTACGTCGCCGCCACCTCCTCGAATTTCTTGACCAGGGTCATAAAAAAAGTAGCCAGTAGAAAGACTTTCGCCGGGGAATCGTCAGCGCGTCAGCGTCAGCGCGCTCCGTGTGGAACCTACTGTCTACTGACTACTGTCCACTGCTTTTAGTCTTCAATCTAAAATCAAAAATCGAAAATCGCAAATTCCGCGTTTGACCGGGCGGGCGCGCGGTTTTTATGATGCGGTCGTGTGTGGAGTCGAAATCGAGGGGGCCAATCCGAGGTGGGACGGCATGGGTGAGGGGCCGAGCGGCGGGGAGCGCCACGCGCCTTTTGAGGCCGCGCTGGCGCGCGCTCTGGAGCACCGCGGCGTCAGTCTCGACTGTTTCTGCGCGGGGGGCGACCAGGTGTCGCGCCGCGTGCTCGCCGAGTACGGCGCGATGTTCCTCGCCGAGGGCGTGCGGCTGCCGTCGGTCTGCCTCTTCGAGGGCGAGGAGGAGGTCGAGAGCTTCCAGCGGGAGGCCAGGTGGCGGGCCGAGGTGCTGGACGGCGTGGAGATCGAGTTGCAGCCGGCCGCGATGGAGGCGCTGCTG
>JALZHT010000043.1 GCA_030860645.1 Acidobacteriota bacterium | reverse complement strand
AGCCTGACCGGCGCGGAGGCGCAGCCCACGTCGCTCCCGCCCGCGCCGCGCTCCACGGCCGGCGGCTCGTCCTTCCCCTCGCAGCCGCCCGGCTCGCCGCACGTCAGCCAGTTCGCCACCGAGAAGTCCATCGCCATCCTCCCCTTCAAGAACCTCGCCGGCGACCCCACGGCCAGCTTCTACGAGTTCTCGCTCGCCGACGCCGTCATCACCGAACTCGCGCGCGTGCGCTCGCTCGTCGTGCGCTCGTCGTCCCTGATCGCGAAGTACCAGGGCAGGCAGGTCGACCCGCGCGACGTGGGGCGCGAGCTGAACGTGAGCGCGGTGCTTTCGGCCAGCTTCCTGCGCGCGGGCGAACAGCTCCGCGTCAACGCGCAGCTCGTTGACGTGGCCTCCGGCGACATCCTCTGGAGCGACCGCATAGACGCCTCCTCGCAGGACATCATCGCGCTCCAGGACACCATCGCGCAGCGCATCGCGCAGGGCGTCGGCGTCGAGCAGCCGGCCATCCCGGCCGCCCCGCAGGCCCCGGCCACGCAATCGGCCGCCGCCTACGAGGAGTACCTGCGCGGCCGCGACTTCTTCGCCAAGTTCCTCTTCCACACGCTCGACCCGGAGGACTGTGACCACGCCGTCGAACACTTCCAGCGCGCCATCCAACTCGACAAGTCGTTCGCCCTCGCCCACAGCGGCCTCGGCGCGTGCTTCGCCAACCGCGTGCTGAAAGGTCTGGGCGGCGCGGAGGATTACGAGCTGGCCGAGAACGCCTTCGCGCGCGCGCTGGAACTGGACCCGGACGTGGTCGAGGCGCGCATCCTGATGGTCTTCATCTTCCTCGCCCGCGGCGAGAAGCCGAAGGCGCGGGCCGAGGTCGCCCGCCTCGCGCGCGAGGCCCCGAACGAGGCCGCCGTCTACTTCGTCAAGGGCGCGCTCCACCGCCTCGACGGCGAGTACGACCGCGCGCTCCGGGCCTTCGACAAGCTCGCGCGCCTCGACCCGGCCGCCCGCGTCGTCGCCAGCTACAACCGCGCCCGCGTCTTCATGTACCAGCACCGCCTCGACGACGCGCTCTTAGAATTAGAACAGGGCGCGCGCATCGAACCCGACCACCCGCTCGTCAAGACCTTCCAGGCCGTCGTCCTCGGCCGCCGCGGCGACCGCGAGGAGGCGGTCAGGATTCTGCGCGGCGTGCTCGACGCCCACCCGACGATGGACGGCATCCGCCCGCTGCTCGCCCAGCAGCTCGTCAAGCTCGGCGACACGGAGGCCGCGCGCGCGCAGCTCACCCCGCGCGTGCGCGAGACGGCCGCCGCCGACCACGACATCGCCTACTGGCTCGCCACCACCTACGCCATGCTCGGCGACCGCGACGACGCCCTGGAGTGGCTGGAGCGCGCCATCGACCTCGGCAACGAGAACCGCACGTGGTTCGAGTCCGACCCGAACTGGGAAGGCTTGCGCGAAGACCCGCGCTTCCGCGAGCTGATGCACCGCGTCGAGGAAGACATCGAGGGCCTGAAGCCGCGCGAGCAGAGCCTCACCGAGACGCCCGAGGCCGCCCCCGGCCGCTCGACGGCCAACCCCGAGGCTTACGAGGAATACCTCCGGGGCCGCGACGCCGGCGGCCGCTTCATCTACCACACGCTCGCGCGCGAAGACTCGGACGAGTCAATCGCCCACTTCCAGCGCGCCCTCGACCTCGACCCGAGCTTCGCCCTCGCCTGGTGCGCGCTCGGCGGCGCTTACGCCAACCGCGTCATCAAGGGCTTCGGCACCGGCGAGGACTACCGCCGCGCCGAGGAGGCTTTCGAGAAGGCGCTCGCGGCCGACCCGCGCCTGCTGGAGGCGCGGCTCCACATGGTCTTCATCTTCCTCGCGCGCGGCGAGAAGGAGAAGGCGCGCGAGTGGGCCGCGCGGATGCGCGAGGAGTCGCCGAACGACGTGGGCGTGCAGTTCATCTCGGCCACGCTGGCGCGGCTCGACGGGCGCTACGACGACGCCCTCGAAGCCTTCGGCCGGATGCTCAAGATCAACCCGGCCGAGCGCGTCGTCGTCAGCTACAACCGCGCGCGCGTGCTCATGTACCAGGGCCGCCTGGACGACGCCGTCGCCGAACTCGACCTCGGCGCGCAGATGGAGCCGAACCACCCGCTCGTCAAGACCTTCCGCGCCGTCGCCCACGCCCGCCGCGGCGACGCGGCGTCGGCCGTCCGCATCATGCGCGAGCTGCTCCAGCGCCACCCGCGCATGGACGGCGTCCGCCCGCTGCTCGCGCAGTTCTTGATTAAGGAGGGCGACGCGGAGGCGGCGCGCGCCGAACTCTCCGACGGCGTGCGCGAGGCGGCCGACGCCGACCACGACGTGGCCTACTGGCTCGCCACCGCCCACGCCATGCTCGGCGAGCGCGACGAGGCTTTCAAGTGGCTCGAACGCGCCGTCACGCTCGGCAACGAGAACCGCCCGTGGTTCGAGTCGAACCCGGACTGGGAGCCCCTGCGCGGCGACCCGCGCTTCGGCGAACTGATGCGCCGCATCGAACACTCTGAAGAACGAGCCAGGGAGGCCGGACAGCCATAAAACTACAGAAATTTTTGATTTGCGATTTTTGATTTTTGATTTGAAGACAAGACGCCGGGTTCTTCAATCGCAAATCAAAAATCCAAAATCAAAAATCCTTAGTAACGGGGGGGCCGCTGTGAGCACCTTCGTCATCGGCGACGTTCACGGACGCCGCGCGCAGCTCCGACAACTCCTCTCGATACTCCCGCGCGAGCCCGCGCGCGACCGCCTCGTGCTGCTCGGCGACCTCATCGACCGCGGCGAGGACGTGCCCGGCACCGTCGCCGACTGCCTCGAACTCCTGCGCGCGTCGCCCGACGGCCAAGTTGTTATCCTGCGCGGCAACCACGAGCAGATGCTCTTAGACTTCCTCGACGAGGGCGCGCCCCTCTGGCTCCACCCCGCGGTCGGGGGCCAGTACACCTTCGAGCAGTACACGGGGGTGGGGCTGACCGAGGAACTGCGCTCGTGGTGGGAGGAGGCGCGCCGCCGCATCCGCGACGCGCTCCCCGCAGAGCACCTCTCGTTCATCCGCGGCCTCCCGCTCTTCGACGAGGACGAGCACGCCTTCTACGTCCACGCCGGCCTCGACGGCGAGAAGCACCCGCGCGAGACGGAGGCGCGCCTCCTCCTCTTCGCCCGCAACCCCGACTTCTACAAGCACTACCACGGCAAGCCCTGCGTCTTCGGCCACACGCCGACGCCGCTCCTCCCGCTCCTCGGCCGCTTGGGTCGCCACGGCATCTACATCTCGCACAGCGCCATCGGCATCGACACCGGCTACGACCCCTCCTGCCCCTTGAGTTGCCTCCAGCTCCCCGAGTTCAACCTCTACCAGACCTTCGCCGACGGCCGCTCCGCCACCTTCCACATGACCGCCCTCATCCCCGAACCCTTCCGCACCTTCCAGCGCGACGAGGCCCGGGCGCGCAAGTCCGGCGCGGCCGGCCCGGAGGCGAAAGCGCCCCCGCCTTGCGACCCCTGACGCGCGGCCCGCCGGTTGTTGTAAACTGGCCGCGCTCTATTACCGACGAGAGACGAAAGCGAGGCGACGTTGATGCTGAAAGAAGGCGACGCCGCGCCCGACTTCACGGCGCGCGACGCGGAGGGCAACGAGGTCAGCCTGCGAGATTTGCGCGGGCGGCGGGTGGTGCTCTACTTCTACCCGAAGGACGACACGCCGGGCTGCACGAAGCAGGCGTGCTCCCTCCGCGACTCGCACGCGGTCTTCGAGGAGCGGGGGATCAAAGTCCTCGGCGTCTCGCTCGACGACGAGGAGTCGCACCGCAAGTTCGCCGCCAAATACGACCTGCCGTTCACGCTGCTGGCCGACACCGACCACGCGGTCGCCGACGCCTACGGCGTCTACGGCCAGAAGACCTGGATGGGCAAGCAGTACATGGGCGTCGACCGCAAGACCTTCCTCATCGACGAGCAGGGCAGGATCAAAAAGGTCTTCGACAAGGTCAACGTCAACGAGCACGCCGACGAGGTGCTCCAAGCCTTCGGCTAGAAGCGAGTCAAGAGATTTTAGATTTTAGATTTTTGATTGGCGATTGAAGAACCCGAGTGCCCTGTCTTTAAATCGAAAATCAAAAATCGCAAATCAAAAATCCCTCTAACCCGAAACTTTTCTTATCCCGTCCGCTTCAGCTTCCCCGTCCGCTTGGCCCAGCTCTCGACGAGCGCGAAGACGTAGAGGCCGAGCGGCACCATGACGACGCCCATCAGGGCGAGCGTGGCGAGTTCGGGCAGGACGGCCGCGAGCGGCGCGCCCGCGACCATCTCCGCGCCCTCGCCGACGCCGATCAGCTTGCGGCAGGCCGCGAGCGCGTAGGTCGCCGGCGAGACGACCGAGAGCGGCTGGAGCCAGCCGGGCAGCACCTCGACCGGGTAGTAGATGCCCGAGACGAGGAGGAGTATGCCCTGGAAGATGTTCGTCGCCTCGGCCCCGCGCTCCGGCGAGAAGACCGGCAGCGTCGCCGCCATCAGCCCCAGCCCGATGAAGGCCACGCTGCTCACCAGGAGCACGACGAAGACGCCGAAGAGGTTGGCCCGCGAGAGGTCTACGTCGACGAAGGGCAGCAGCCCCACGACGATGAAGACCGAGCGCACGACGCTGCTGGCGGTCGCGTAGAGGCTCACGCCCGCCAGGTGGACGAGGCGCGAGACCGGGGCCATGAAGGTGTATTCGAGCGTCCCCTCCCAGCGCTCGTACGTGATCGAGTTGGCGATGTCGTTGAAGAGCATCGAGAGCATCCCCCACAACAGCACGCCGATGAGGAGCGTCAGCGTCAGCCGGCGGTCGCCCGCCGCCACGCCGATGAGCACCACCGTCGCCGAGTTCACAATCGAGTAGAAGGTGAAGACCACCACCCACGACATGTACCGCCGCGTCAGGTGGTAGTCGCGGAACACGAAAGCGTAAGTCTGCCTGAGTATCTGTTCCATCTCGAACCTCAAAAGCGGCGGGCGGAATTCTTGATTTTGGATTTTTGATTGGCGATTGAAGAACCCGAGTGCCCTGTCTTTAAATCAAAAATCAAAAATCGCAAATCAAAAATTCCGCCCGCTGACTGCTTCCTCCGGCTCCGCGTCGTGCTTCTCGTCCTCATCCAATTTCTCGCCGGCGAGGGCGATGAAGGCGTCGTCGAGCGAGGGGGCCTGGGCGCGGCGCTTGAGTTCGTCGGCCGTGCCCTCGGCGATGAGCCGGCCGTGGGCGATGAAGCCGATGCGCGAGCAGAGCCGCTCGGTCTCGGCCATGTCGTGCGACGTGAGCAGGATGGTCGTCCCCTCCTCGCGCCTCAAGTTTTCGAGGAAGGTCTGCACGTCGCGGCGGCTCTTCGGGTCGAGGCCCGTCGTCGGCTCGTCCAAAAGGAGCAGCGGCGGGTTGACCAGCAGCGCCCGCGTGATCGCCACCTTCTGCTGCATCCCGCGGCTCATCTCTTCGAGCGGGTCGGTGAACTTCTCGCCGTCGAGGCCCAGCTCGTCGAGAATCTCCATCGCGCGCCGCTCGGCCCCGTCGCGGTCGAGGCCGTAGAGGAAGGCCGAGTAGAGCAGGTTCTCGCGCGCCGAGAGCTTCTTGTAGAAGGCCGCGTCCACGCTGACGCGCCCGATCTTGCGGCGCACCAGGCGCTCCTCGCCGGGGACGCGGTGGCCGAGCAGGCGGACGTACCCCTCGTCGGGCGAGAGCAGCGTCGCCAGGACGCGGATGAGCGTGGACTTGCCCGACCCGTTCGGCCCGAGCAGGCCGTAGGTCTCTCCGAGGCGCACCTCAAAAGAGATGTCGCTCAGCGCGCGCGTCACCGAGCGGCGGGGGCGCAGGTAGCCTTTGCGTTTGCGGAAGACTTTGTGGAGATGGCGGACTTCGATGCCCAGATTCGACATTGACTCACACACCTGACCGGCCCGTTGCGTGGTCGGAGAGCCGCTTCCCAAATTGGAATGGAAAGAGAAGACGACGAAGGATTCGTCGAACGGCGTAACTTAGGCGAGCCAGATGTGAATCAACATTTACGTCCACCTCACTTTGGTGAGTGCGGCAAGGATAGACGACGCGGGCGGGTTTGACAAGCTTTATTCTGCAAAGTAGTCGGCAACAACTTTACTGCTGAGCATCCTTCTTCTCTATCACAATGGTTAGCTCGTCCTCGGTCTCGCCCTCGAACCTGACGCGGTGCGTGCGCTTGTTGACGCGGATAATTCTCGAATCGTCCCGGCGCTCCCGCTCCGAGTCTTCCACGAAGCGCCGCACCTCCTTCAGGAGTCGTTCGACTTCATCGTGGGCGTCACTCACCTCTTAGCGCCTTTCTTCGAGAACTTCTTGGTTCCTGGGGACAGCGCCCTCTCGTACTTCAACAGCCTGTTCTCTAGTTCGATGAGGAGACGGGCGTGCTCGCTGGCGGCCTGCTCTTTGGAGTGCTTGAATTCTTGCGAGAGGGCATGGACGATAATGGCGAGGTCGCGGAGTTCATTCCTAATTTCCTTCTGCTCTTGTCGGAACCGCTGGAGGTCTTGGGCCAGCGTGAAGAGCATGGCGGTGACTTCCCACAGTTTCTTGAGCATGATTAGGCCGCCTTCAACTCTTTTTGCATCTCTGCGATGAGGCGGCGGGTCTCCTCGCGGAAGCGTGCGATCTCATCGTCATGCCTGCGGGCTTTCTCCCGCATCTCCTCAATACCGCGCATGGCCGCGTCGATGTCTCCGACCAGCCGCGTCTCTTCGGTCGAGGAGGCATGAAAAAGCTCCACCTCCGAAGGTGAGACCCTACGGCGCTCGCCGTGCAGGATAACCGCGGAACCGCTGACCGGGCGGTCAGGGTCGCCCCGGCGCGCGTCCTTCGCCTTTGCGTCCGCGCCGCCCTTCGTTCGTTCGGGCATCTCCTTGAATTGTTGCTTCTCCGCGCCGCGCCTCTTCTTCTCGCTCATTTCTTGCCGCCTCTCTTCTTAGCCTAGTCTCTCCCACACCATCTACCTGAGTTGTGGTACCGCTTCGGTGTCTATGATGCCTAATATTGCTTCGAGCGCCTCTCGGTCAATCTTCACCTCCGCGCCATCGGCCATGTAAAGTCGCGCCATGCCCGGCTCAATCCCTTCTGTCGCGCCGCCCGGGTAGACAACCTCAATCCGCGCTACGTGAGCTAGGTTAACGTATTTCACACTCTGGTTCCGTCTGACTTTTATAAATTCACTCATCTCCTACCGCTGCCTTCCTTGCTCGGAGGTCTTCCGACCTTCGGCCGATCCTTTACTAAATCAAGGTCAGTTTTTTTCACCATGTTAACGGGGCCGAACTTCGTAGCTGGCAACGCCCCACTCGCTACAAGCTGCCGCACCCGCGCCGGGGATACGCCTAACAACTCTGCGGCCTCGGTAGTGGTCACATAGCCTTCCATAGCCCGAAATTCTAATACCGAAGAAATGCTAACACAAGCGTAAAAATATTTCTTGCAAAATACTATCTACGGCGTTAATATTAGCACGGCAGTTAGGAATAGATAGGGAAATTGGTCGCCTGAAAAGTAACGGGCTTTTCGGGATGGTTACAACACTCCGAAAAGCCCTTCACATTAACCGCCCGCCACCTTTGGAGAATGGAGGAGAGGCAAATGCCAGAGGATTCTAGCACAGACCACGGCTACAGAGTCCGCTACTCAATCGAAGTCAGGACGCTGCTCTGCGAGCCGGAGTATCCGTACAGCCTCGTCAAAGATTTAAGCCTTGCTGAACAGGCTACGAGCAACGCGCTCGCCGCCGTGAGGAGCATGGGCATTATCTACGGGCTATTCGGGCGGCTCTCGCTCGTGGATGCTGAGAGGGCGCGTACATTACGGGGTGACTTGGGGCAGGTGCTCGAAACAGTCGCCGCGCTCGGTCTGGAGTTGGTTGACGACGCAGTTCACCGCACCGACTCCCTTCACGAACTCTACAAGGATAAAGTGACGGCCGGTGGGCGCGGGTGGAACGGCACGTTTCACCCAGGTGTCTTTATGTCTTGGGCAGGCCCTTGCGCGCGATCGCCGCCATGACCTCGCAGAAGCGGTCGAGTTCTTTGAGGGTTGTGTAGACGCTGGGGGTGACGCGGACGCCTTTGAATTCGTCGTGGACGATGGGCGTGGCGAAAATCTTGTGGCGGCTCATGAGGTGGTCGCAGAGGGCGACGGGGTCGGTGCCTCCGACGTGGACGTTGGCGAGGGCGCAGGACTGGCGGTCGTCGAAGGAGGTGTGGAAGCGCACGCCCGGCAGGTCTTTGAGTTGGTTCATCCAGTGGCGCGCGAGGAAGCGCAGGCGCGCCTCCTTGCGCGCGGGGCCGACGCCCTGGTGGAAGAGGAGCGCTTCGCCGATGGCGAGGCGGGGCGCGGCCGAGCGCGTGCCCGTCTCCTCGAACTTGCGGATGTCGCCGGACTGGGCCTGCTCGGCGGCCATCAGCGGCCACACCTTCGAGATTTTGTCGCGCCGCACGTAGAGCATCCCCGTCCCCTTCGGCGCGTGCAGCCACTTGTGCAGGCTCGTGCCGAAGTAGTCGCACCCGAGGTCGTCGCGCCTGAACCGGAACTGCGCGAAGGAGTGCGCGCCGTCAACGACGGTTTCGACGCCGCGCCGCCGGGCCATCTCGCAGATTTCGCGGACGGGCGTGATCTGGCCCGTGAGGTTGATCATGTGCGAGACGAGGACGAGGCGCGTGCGCGGCGTGACGGCGCGCTCGAAGGCGGCCGTGATCTCGGACGGGTCTTTCGGCGGGACGGGGATTTTGATCGTCTTGAGGACGACCCCTTCGCGCCGCTCCCTTTGTCTGAGCGTGGTGAGCATGCGCGGGTAATCCTGCGTGGTGGTGAGGATTTCGTCGCCGGGTTTGAGGTCGAGGCCGAAGAGGAGGGCTTCGAGCGAGTCGGAGGCGTTGCGCGTGATGGCGATCTCCTCGCGGTCACAGCCGAAGAGGTCGGCGAGGCCGGTGCGGATCGTCTCCGACTGCGGCTCCAGGATTTGCCACATCGTGTAGGCGGTGGCGTCCTCCTGCTGCCAGGCGTAGCGCACGAGCGCCTCGGTGACGAGGCGGGGCGAGGGCGAGACGCCGCCGTTGTTGAGGTTGATGATGCCGCGCGTGACGGAGAACGCCTGCTGAATCTCGAACCAGAAGTTCTCGTCGCGGGCCGCCTCCTCGGCCGAAAGCTTCGAGACGCGGCGCGCGGCGGCGTGAACTTCTTTGAGGAGCGACGCGACGGCCGGAGACGAGAGTGTCGCCAGACCTAAACCTTTGCCGACTGCGGAGAGGAAGCGGCGGCGGTCGAGCGCGCCCGGGTAGTGCTCGCTGCTTTTTGTCATGGCCTTAACCCTCTAAGAATTTTTGATTTTAGATTTTTGATTGGCGATTGCGCGGCGGCGGCGAAGCCGATTGCAATCGCCAATCAAAAATCTAAAATCAAAAATCAAAAATTCTGCTACGGAACGAGGGTGATTTCCTCGAAGCCTTCGGCCGGGACGGGCGCGACGTGGCGGCCCGCCGCGGGGTCGTGTTTGAAATCCAAAGGCCGCCCGTCGGCGCTGACGCGGCTGACGCTCTGGAAGCCGAGGAGTTCGACCGCGGCGAGCGGGCGCGAGGTGCTGTAAGCGCCCCGGCGGGCGAGTTGAATCCGGTCGCGGCCGAGCGTGACGGTCGTCGTGCGGTGAGCGCCCCGCAGGTGTTCGTAGCCCTCGCCGGCGTCCTCGTAAAAACTGCTCGCGCCCTCCGCGCCCCCGGCGACGACGAGCGAGAGCGGCGTCCTCATCATCTCGCCCGTGTGCTGGACGACGGGCTGCACGGGGATCGCGGCCCCGGCGCGCGCGAAGAGCGGCAGGCGATTCAAGGGCGCGGCGACTTCGGCCTCCGTCCCGCCTTCGTAGCGCCGGCCCGTCCACCAGTCCACCCACGCGCCGCCCCGCGGGAAGTAGACGCGCCGCTTGACCACGCCCTCGGTCACGACGGGCGCGACGAGCAGGTCGCGGCCGACGAGGTACTGGTCTTCGTTGAGGTAGGTGCGTTCGTCGTCCGGGTACTCGAACCAGAGCGGGCGCATCACGGGCGCGCCCGTCTGCGTGTGTTCGCGGAACGCCGAGTAGAGGTAGGGGAGCAGGCGGTAGCGCAGCTCAATCGAGGCGCGGTTGATGTCGGTGAACTCGGGGCCGAAGGAATAAGGCTCGTGGGGTTTCGAGTTGGCCTCGGAGTGCGAGCGCAGGAAGGGCGTGAGCGCGGCGGCCTGCGTCCAGCGCGCGTACAACTCCGGCGAGGGGTTGCCGGAGAACCCGCCCACGTCCGCGCCGACGAAGGGGACGCCCGAGACGCCGAGGTTCGTGAGCATCGGGATCGAGAGCCGCAGGTGATCCCAACTCGCCACGTTGTCGCCCGTCCAGACGGCCGAGTAGCGCTGCACCCCGGCGTAGCCGGCGCGCGTCAGCACGAAGGGGCGCTCGTCGGGCCGGAGCTTTCGCAGGCCCTCGAAGGTCGAGCGCGCCATCTGCATCCCGTAGACGTTGTGGTAGCGGGCGTGCGTGCCGGGGTCGCCGTCGCCGGCGTGGCGCGCGTCCACGGGGAAGGTCTTCATCGGGTGGTGGTAGGTGTCGGGCTTCGGGGTCGTCTCGTCGAGGAAGATGCCCGGCTCGTTCATGTCGTTCCAGAAGCCGGCGACGCCCTCGTCCAGGTGGCCCCGGTAGTACGAGGCGAACCACTCGCGCGCCGCCGCCGAGGTGAAGTCGGGGAAGGCGCAGACGCCCGGCCAGACCGTCCCGCGCAACTCCGCGCCGCCGGCCGTCTTCACGAAGTGGCCGCCCGTTTTGCCCTCCCGATAGACGCGGTAGTTCTCGTCCGCCTTGATACCGGGGTCTATGATGAGGACGGTGCGGAAGCCTTCGGCGCGCAGGTCGGCGATCATCTTCGCCGGGTCGGGGAAGCGTTTCCGGTCCCAGGTGAAGACGCGGAAGCCGTCCATGTAGTCTATGTCGAGGTAGATGACCTCGGCGGGCGTGCGCGTCTCGCGGAAGCGGCGCGCGACCTCGCGCACGCGCGACTCGGGGAAGTAAGACCAGCGCGACTGCTGGTTGCCGAGCGCCCAGACGGGCGGCAGCGGCGTGCGCCCCGTGAGATCAGTGTAGTCTTGCAGCACGCGCTTCGGGGCGCGCTCGCGGCCGCCGGTGAAGACGTAGTAGTTCAGCTCGCCGCCCTGCGCGCCGAAGGTGTAGCGGTGGGGCGCGGTCTTCCCCATGTCGAAGTAGGTGCGGTGCGTGTTGTCGAAGAAGAGGCCGTAAGCGGCGCCGCGCCCCTGCGCGTGGCGGAGCGCGATGAAGAAGCCGACGGACTGGTAGATGGGGTCGAGGCCGCGCGGGTAGCCGTAGGTGTCGGTGTTCCACATCACCATGTGCTGCGTGTGGCGCGAGGCGGGCAGCGCCTTCTCGCCGAAGCCGTAGTAGGTCTCCCACTCGACGCGCCGCTTCGACGCCTCGACCTCGCCGGTGTCGGGGTCGAACGAGTGCGGGCGGGCCGGGTCGTCCTCGACGACGACGCGGCCCCCGTGGTCGAGCACCGTCAAGAGGAACGGGCGGCGCGTGACGCGGACGGTCGTCCCGTTCAGCGAGGAGACGCTGACGTGGTCGCGCTCCTCCCTGACGGCGGCGCTGACGGTCTTGCGGTCTTTCGGCTCGGCGGCGTAGGAGAAGTCGCGCCCGAATTGGCCCCGCGGGGCGAAGCGGACGCGGACGGTCTCCAAGTCGCGGAACGTGACGGCGACGCGCGCGCCCGAGGTGAGCGTGAGCACGACGCCGTCCGCCCTCTTTTCGACCCTCCGCACGTCGCCGGCCGCGCGCCACGCGCCCCGCGCCGCGACAGGCGCAAGCAGGCACAGGAGCGCGACGAACGCCAGAAGAGAAACCTTACGACGGAAGCTGTTCTTCATTTCAACCCCGGTGAATTAACCACAGTGAAGGCATTTTTGATTTTAGATTTTTGATTTGCGATTGAAAGACGAGAGCGTCCGCCCGTTCTTTCAATCGCAAATCAAAAATCTAAAATCAAAAATTCTGCTCCGTGTCTCCGAGTTGGAGCTAACGCCCGCGGTTAACGCGGCTCGCCGGCCTGCGCCGCGCAGTACTGCTGCACCTGCGCGAAGAGTTGGCCGCACTGGCGCTCGGCCGAGAGGCCGTGGCGGCGGCACTGCTCCTGGCTCCAGTGCGCGGTCTTGACGAATTCGAGCGGGCCAGGCACGCCGTCGCAGAAGCCGGGCGTCGGCGTGCACGCTTCGAGGCAGCCGCGCAGGAAGAGGTTGACGCGGAAGACCTCGCCGAGCGAGCCGGCCCGCCGGTGGCGCTCGATGGCCTCCACCAGGCACTCCTGGCTGTTGGCGCGCCCGCCGAACTCCCGCCCCTCGCGGAAAGCCTGCTGCCCGCCCTCGACCAGCCCGCGCCCGTGCCGCCGCCACAAATACACGCCCAGCCCCGCCGCCGCCGCGCACAGCAGCGCCAGCGCGACGCCCACGACCAACAGCACTTTCACCCAGCGG
>JALZHT010000555.1 GCA_030860645.1 Acidobacteriota bacterium | reverse complement strand
GGACGAAGGCGCGGCGGAACTCGGCGTCGCGCAGCGCCTGGGTCTCGGCCACCTGGCGCAGGGCGGCGGCACGGCCCGCAGGCGTGTTGTTGGCCGTCAGGTTGTTGACGAGCGCGGAGTACTGGGCCGGGGTCAGGACGTTGCCGATGTTGGCGTTGAGCGCGTCAATGAACTGCGCCGGCGTCAGCTCGGCCGGGTGCGCGGTCTTGAAGCGGCCGCGCGAGACGAAGGCGAGGGCGAACGCCTGCTTGTTGGCTTCGAGCTTCTGGGGCCAACCCGGCGTGCCGACGACGACGCCGCGCCCGATCTCCTGCGTGTCGCGCATGAAGTCCTGGAATCGCACGGGGACGGGCGCGCCCGGCACGTTCCCGAAGGCCGCCTTGTGCATGCGGTAGACGAGGTAGCCCGTCTCCTGGAATTCGATGGAGAGGAAGAAGGCGGCCGAGGTGTCCACCCGCTTGCGGCCGCGGCAGGCGGCGTCCGCGCCGCAGGTGTCGATGCCGCTACTCCAGAACTGGAGGCCGCCCGCGTCGGCCACGCGGTTGAGGAAGTCGCCGTAGTGCTGCTCGACGAAGTCGCCGCTGTTGTCGCTCGGGTTCGTCGTCAGGCCCGGCGGGTCGTCGTCCTGGATGATGACCTGGATGGAGGGCTGCGCCGGGTCGAGGGCGGTGCCGACGGGGCCGCTCAGCTCGACGTTGAAGCGCTCCTCCGCCTCGTCGTGGAAGTCCTCGGTGATGAGCACGGAGAAGGTCTCGGACGCGTCGCCGGCGGCGAAATTGAGGGTGCCGCTGGCGAAGTTGTAGTCCTTCAGGCTCGTCGCCGTGGCGTCGGCCGTGCGGTAGTTGACCGAGGCGGCCTGCGAGAGATTGCCCGCGCGCGTCACGGTGATGTCGATCCTGCCCGCGCCCTCGCCCGCCAGCCGGGTCGCCTCGCCCGCGATGCGGACGGAGTTGGCCGGGAAGCTGTCGTCGTCGCGGATGACGAGCGTCGTCGTCTTGACGGTGCCGAGCACCGCGCTCGCGGAGGCGGCGGCGAGGCTGACGCCGACCGTCTCGTTCGCCTCGGCGACCGCGTCGTCGTTGATGGTGATGGCGAGCACCGCGCGCGAGACGCCGCTGCCGAAGGTGATTTGGCCGCCGGCGGAGTTGTAGTCCGTGCCGGCCGTCGCCGTCCCGCCCGAGGTCTGGTAGCTGACCGTCTGCGACACCGTCAGGTCGCCCGTGCGCGTGATGAGAAGGCCGGCCGTGCCGTCGCGTTCGAGGGCGTTGAAGGCGGTGCTGGCGAACTGGATGGTCGGCGGGGGCGGAGGCGGGGGCGGGGGCGGAGGCGCGCCCGGGCCCGTCCAGTTGAGCTTGAAAGTGCCGGTGTCGCTCTGCCACCCGTTGACCATGATCCGGTAGGTCGTGCCGGCCGCGGCGTTGAAGGTAATGGTGCTGTGGCGAACCTCGCCGGGGGTAACGTCGTCGTTCTCCGCGAGGGCCGCCAGCGCGTTGACGGCGCCGCCCGTGTAAGCGCCGAGCGTGGTGTCGAAGTCGCTCCCGGCCGTGTTCATCGTCACCGGGCCGCTGGCCGGGGCCGTCCAGAAGTACCAGACCGAACGCTGGCCGACGACCCCGTCCGGGTCGTGCGAGGGGTCGGGTTCGCCGGCCTGGCGGGTGGCGTCGAAGTTGTCGCCGGCGACCGTGCCGCTGGCCCCCTGGAGGACGATGGCGTTGGCGAAGTTGTCGTTGGCGGGGGGCGCGGGCGGCGGGGGCGGCGGCGGCGAGACCATCGTGCCGTCAATCTTGTAGCCGAACGAGTCGAAGGCCATCAGGTCGTTGTTGTTGAGCTGCTCGCGCCGGCCCGACGACAGCGTCGGGTCCATGATGCCGATGAACGGGCCGAAGCGGTCGTCCTTCCAGTGGCTCGACTGCTCGCCGTCGCCGCCCTCGCCGTCGGAGCCGCCCGTCGAGAGTTGCAGCTCGTTGGAGCCGAGGGTGTTGGTGCGGTTGTTGAAGTAGACCTGCGTGCCGCCCTCGGACATGACGCGCCGGGCCGTGCCGAACGTGGCGAGGTTGCCCGCGCTGACCGTGCCGGGGCGGAAGCGGAAGAGGTCGAGGACGGTGAGCGGCGTGGCCGTGCCGTCGCCCGAGTCCGAGATGAAGCCGAGCGCGTGGCCGATCTCGTGGACGACGACGGCGTCGAAGTCGAGCGCGCCCTGGGCGATGCCGTCGGAGGGGTCGAAGTCGAAGTCGTGCGCGGAGTTGAAGCCGATGCGGGCGTCGCCCTGCTGAGCGGGGACGGCGTCCGGGTTGGTGATGTCGGGGACGAGGCCGAGGGCGCGGGCCGTGGGCACGGACAGGCGGACGGAGCTGGCGCTCGTCGTCGCGCCGTTCAGCTCGACGGGGACGCTGCTCGCCGGGAGCGCGTTGTAGAGCGTCGTCTCCTCGGCGCGGGGCGAGGCGATGCGGAGCTGGTTACGGACGGTGGAGTAGCGGCGGCTCGTCAGGCGCGTCCCGGTCGCGCCGAGGACACTCGGGCTGGTCCAGTCCCGGCCGAAGTTCTGCGCGCCGAAGTCCACGTCGAGGACGACGGTCATCCGCGTCGAGATGCGCGCCTCCCACTTGTTGGCGGCGGCGATGAAGGCGTCGCGGGCGGCGGCGTTGCTGTTGAGTTGGGTGGTGCCGTGCAGGACGATGCGCAGGCCGGCCGAGGGCATGAGCTGCGCGCCCGTGGAGGTCGTCAACGCGGCCGGCGAGGCCCCGTCCTCGCCGTCCTTCGAGCCGAGCAGCGGCTGTCGCGCGCCGGGGTAGATGAGGACGCGGTCGGGGCGCGCCTCGACGGGGCGCGCGAACTGCCGCCGCTCCTCGGGCGTCGCCAGGCGGCAGACCGACTCGCCCTGCGCGTTGCGCGTGATGATGAAAATTTCGGAATCCCAGCCGGCCTTGCCGGCGGCCGGGGCAGCCGCGTCCTGCGCGGCGGCGGGTAGGGGCAGGGCGGCGAAGGCCAGCAGGAAGGCCAGCAGACTGCTCAGGAAGCTCTTTCTCAATCTCACACTCCACTCCACGGCAGCGAGGGGGCTGCGGCGAGACGCCGGACGTGCCCGGGGGTCTTTTGCCAGACCCGCGGTGAGTCGGGCCACAGGAACGTTTACGCTAGAAACAGGGTGCGGCGCGGGGCGTCCGGCGGTTGTCGCGGAAGCCGCACGGTTCGTCAGGGTCTGCGCCTTGTCGGGGGCCTGGGGCGGTTAAAAATCGCCCGCTTTTCGACGCCCGAAGACGCCCCCGGGTTGCTTGGAGTTTAACACGGCGCGGGGCGGTTGCGGAGGAGAACAGTTTCGAGTTGCGGGTTTCGAGTTCCGAGTTAAAGACAGCTTGTTT
>JALZHT010000554.1 GCA_030860645.1 Acidobacteriota bacterium | reverse complement strand
CGCCGCGGCCGCGCCGCGCGCGCGCGCGGTCGCCCGCCTCCGGGTGGAACTCCGGCGGGGCTGAGACGGGCACCGCAAACGTAGGCTCGGCGTAGATGACGCCCGGCTGTGAGCGCAGCCGGTAGGTTTTCTCCCAAGCGCGGGCGGCCGAGAGGCGGCTCTGGCGGCCGCGCCGGGGCGTGGCCTCGAAATCCGTCCCGGCGTCCCCGAAGGCCGAGACTTTCCATTCGCGGCCGAGGACGCGCGTCACGGCCTCCCGCGCTTTCCGGTGCTGCCCCGCTTTCGCCGTCTGGACGGTGAAGCCTTCCAGGACGGGGGAAGCCTGTTTAAGTTCTACGACAGGGCTGCGAGAACTCATCTTGTCCGCCTCCTTCCAAGAGCAGGCGTTCGCACTCGACTTCGCTCGGGCCACATACCCGATGACCACCTGGCCGCTCGGCAGTCGGCCGCACGGCATCCTCAGACCGCACCCCGGCAGACCCTCATGGGAGGGTGATGACGATGGGGCCAGTGACGGGGCTGCCGTCCGGGGCCTTCCTTGTAATGTCTACGAGTTGCCCGCCGCCGTCCGACGCGCCTACAGTCCGCACGGTCATCCGCTTGCCGTCAATGGTGACGAGCAGGAAGTGGTATTCGGCCGCCCACGAGACGGTGTGCGCCTCGGCGAACTTTTTGGGCTTGTCCGTCCTGATCTTCCCGGCCCCGCCCGTCACGATGTAGTCAACCCCTTTACGGCTGCTGTGCTGGCAGTTGTGCTCGTGGCCGCTCAGCACGAGCCGCACCCCCGCCCTCTCGAACTGCTCGACGAGGCTGCCCATCTTGTCCGTGTTGCCGTACTTGGGGCCGGCGCAGAAGGGCGGGTGGTGGCAGAAGGGGATGCGCCAGGCGGGCGACCCGCCGTTCGCGGCGGGCAGGGCGGCGGCGAGGAACTCCTGGTGCTTCGGGTGCTCGAAGAGCCGCTTCTTACTGTCGAAGACGTTCGGCTCCTTCGACGTGTCGATGCAGATGAACTCCACGTCGGAGCCGAAGCGGAAGCGGTAGAAGAGGCCGGGGTCGACCGAGGCGCGGCCCGCCGCCTCCTCGCCCGCGATGCGCTCGTTGATGTAGAAGTTGTCAACGAGTTGCGTGCGGTCGTCCCTCTCCTCGGTCTCGCCCGCGTCGTGGTTGCCGATGGTCGGGTAGACGGGGACGCGGTTGATGACGTAGCGGTAGGGCTGGTAGTAGGTGAAGTACCAGTCGTCGTCCTCGTCGCCGGTGTCGCCGCCTATCGGCAACCCGAGGAGGCCGCCGCTGCGGTAGATGTTGTCGCCGGTCGTCAGGACGAGGCGGACGTCGTGCTCGTCAACGGCGCGTTCGAGCGCCGCGGCGACGGCGCGCTGGCCGCGGTCGTCGTCCTTTTTGACCCCGACGCCGTAGTCGCCGATGACGGCGAAGGTGAACGGGCCGGGGGCCGGCCGGGTCGGGTCGGGGAAGGTGCGGAACCGGTTCCGGTAGCTCTTGCTCTTCGGGCCAAGCCCCATCTTGCCGTCCACGCGCTCCCAGTTGCGGCGCGGGCCGCCGGCCCACTCCTCGCCCTTCACGGTGACGCTGTAGGTGTACTCCGTGTCAGGCTCAAGGCCCGACACCCAGCGGTGATTTTTTTCGGTCTCGGAGACGGACGCGACGACGTTGCCCTCCAGGTCGGAGACCGTGACGGTGGCCGGGCCGTAGGGCTTTGAGGTCGCGCCGATGGAATCGCTGCGCGGCGGGTGGACGTTCTTCAGGTCGTCGTCGTCGACGAGTTTGAACTCCTTGCCCGAGTCTCTGACCCTGAAGTAGAAGGCCCCCCAGGTGATGAGAGCGGACTTGTGCGTGAGGCCGGCGAGGTTGAGGAAAGGTTCGGAGTAATAGTCAGGCATTGGTTCACTCTCCTATGATAGGTGCGCCGGCGGGGGCGCGGCGGGCGACGGGACAACTCAGAGTTGTCAGAATCCGACCTCTTCAAGAGGGTTGGTGACGTGCGGCTCGCCCTCCCCGGCGAGGCGGCCCTCGCCGCAAAGTCCTTCGGCGGTGACTCGTTCGAAAAAGTCGTTGGAGAGCCGGCCGGCGAGGAAGAGGGCGGGTGCCGTGGAAGTGGGACGTTTCATGCGGGGCTCCGTTCCGTCGTTGGTGGGACGTGAGGCCGGCGGGAACGCCCGCCGGCGGGAGCTGACCCTCTGGATGCCGGAACGATACGCGCGAGCGCGCGCCGTGTCAAACAAATTCAGTTGAGGCTCCGCGAGCCGTAACCGATTCGAGTAAGCTCCGGTGGTTTAAGCGGCGGGCGGGCCGACCCTCCCAGCCGCGCTCGTAGTTATTCCGCTCGCTCGCGATATACAGAGGGGGCCGCGCTAAATCATGTGCCGGAACTACGGCACGGGATCGCAAGTTCAATGTTTCAGGATTAGCGCGGCTATAAATTTATGGCGATAATATAGTTGACTCACCATACTTTAAATAGCGGCCATTAAGTTAAAGCCGCTGTTTATTTCGGTAATACGCCAGCTTCCGCGCCAGTCTTATAATTCGCAGGATGGGCCTTAGTAAACCTTTAGCCCGTATCCGTCTTTCAATTCGCATGATTTTAGGGTCATACTTCTTAACATCATCCAACGTCGCCGGGGTAATCAACTTCTCCCGCTTCTCACCTTCAATCTTCTCAATCTCAAGCCTAGTCTTCTTCGTCTCATACATATCCTTCTGGATGCCGAACAGGTCACGAATCCAGCCGATGATAGGCATGGTGAGACTCCTGTGAGGGGCTAGGATTTACCTTCGGCGACGCCTCACCCCTTCGTGCTTCGTCGCGCTCGGAAGCTTCGCGGGCAGGTCTAGGTAGTCCCTCGCCAGCACGTCAAGGAAGACGTTGGCCGCGGCCGCGTAAGCGCACAGCACATGCAGGGGCGGCTCTAACACGCCCCGTTCATACTTCGATATGTAGTCGCGCTCCAACTCGCCTTCCATCCCTAAACGCCTAACCATCTCGCCTTGCGACAGCCCCAACTTGACGCGCACCTCTAGCAGCTTCGCGGCTAGGCGCGGCGGCCTCTTCCTTTTCTGTTTCGGCTTGCTTTAGGGACGTACGTCCCTACAATGTTTCCGGTCTGTTTCGTCGCCAAAGACTCACGGGGTCTTTTCTTGGCGACGCCCGTCACTCGTTATGAGGGTGAGCTAAGCATCCGAACGCGGCCAGTTGTCAAAGGCCAGAACGCGCGCAGGATACCACAGGAGCCTCACGTGAGCATTTTAGTCTGGGATTAGAGACAGGGGATGCATGGGCAGAGCATCACTTAGCGCGTCCCGCTCTCGGCCAGAGGCGGGGCGCGGCGCCCCCCCCCCCC
>JALZHT010000553.1 GCA_030860645.1 Acidobacteriota bacterium | reverse complement strand
GGCGCGCTCCCATTGGCGCGCGACGACACAGCCGACCTCGCCCGTCGAGCGAGCGTGCGTCCCGCCGCACGGGCTGAAGTCGAAGCCCTCGATCTCGACGACGCGCAACTCGCCCTCGCGCGCCGAGTCCTTCCGCAGCGGCAGCCGCGCGGCCTCGTCCGGCGTCACCCGGTGGACGCGGACGGGGCGGTCGTCCCAGATGATCTCGTTGGCGCGGTCGACGGCCCGCTCGATGAGTTCATCGGACGGGTCTTTCAAGTTAACGTCAACCTCGCTCGCCTCCGGGAGCATGCGGAAGCTGCGCGTCTGCGCGCCGAAGAGTTCGACGAAGGCTTGCGAGAGGATGTGCTGCCCCGTGTGCTGCTGGACGTGGTCGAGCCGGCGCGGCCAGTCGACGCGCCCGCGCACACGGGAGCCGACCGCGGGCGCGTCGCCCTCGACGACGTGCAGCACGCCCTCGCCCTCCGCGTCCACGCACTCGACGACGCGCGCCGCGCCGAGCCGCCCCGTGTCCGAGGGCTGACCGCCGCCCGTCGGGTAGAAGGCCGTCCGGTCGAGCGTCACGACGCGGCGCCCGTCCGCGCCCTCCGCGACGGACGTGACGCGCGCGTCGAACTCCGTCAGCCACGAGTCTTGATAATAAAGGCGTTCGGTCGTCATCGTGCTGACAGTCTAACACTTGCGCATCGAGTAAGACTTCCCCCGCGCGCGACACGCGGGTCGGCCCAGCGCCGTGCGGCTACTTAACGCGGCGGGCACGGCGCGGGGCAGGGGGACGGCCTCTCCGGTAAAGCGATGATGATCAGGATGATGAGGAAGACGTTAAAAGCCGTCAGGATGTAGGAGTAGAGCTTGAGATACGTCCACCCCCTCTCGTCGAGGAATTCCAGCTTCCTGCGTTCGGGGAACATAGTGGTGGAGAGGTATCCCGGCTCCCTCATGAAGACGTTCAGGATCAAGGCCAGGCCGACGAAAAACAGGAAGAGCGAGAGGATGGTGAGGGCGAAGGGGTAATTCGACTTCAATGTCGTGATCATCGAGCTGAGGAATGAGAGGATGCCCGTCAGGTAGGCGACCTGTAGCCCCCTCTCTTTGGCGATGCCGTTCACTAAGTCGAAGTAATCCGTCATCCCCTTCTCGCCGAGGTGCCGGCGCAGGTTGGCCCCGTAGAGTTTATCGTACATCGGTACGAGGTAGAGGCTGAGGAAAATCGAGAGGGTCGGGGGGATGAACGGGTAGATGCTCCAATCTTTATTCGCGAGGCTGAAGAAGGTGAAGATGAGCAGACGGATGGACGGGAACGTGTAGTGAACCCAGTCTTCAGTCGTGAGGCCTTCCCACATAAGGCTCAGGCGACATCGCGCGGCCGGCGGGCGGCGAGTCGTCACGCCACGGCGATGGAGAAAACGATTTTCCTCGTGTCGGCGCTCTGCTGGACGCTGAAAGGCCAGTCATTCTTATAGACGATGCTGACCGCGATGTACTCCGACCCGGCGGACTTCTTGGTCACGCGCGTCCCGCCGAAGGTGCGCACGTCGGGCAGGCCCGACCCGCTCTCGTACAGAATTTCAGACTCCCTCCACTCCGTCTCGCTCACGGTCGGTGGGTCTTCAAACTTCGCCCTGTTTCTGTTCGAGGTGATAATCCCCGTCACCCAGAGGGTGCGGCGGTACGTCTTGCGGTTGATCACTTCGACGAAGTGCCGGGACTCGACGCGGTCGTCTATCGTGCAGATCAGGCGGGGCGGGCCGCCACCACTCTTTGCATAGCCACTCCAGCTCTCGATAATCAACCCGGCATCGTTACCAGTCGCGCTACACGCCACAGTGTTTTTCTCTCCCGTCTCAAGGTGGACGTACTACTTCCCGGGGACTACCAGGCATAATCCCAAGACACAGAAAGTAGTTCGCCGGGGAGACAGGGAGCTGTGAAAGGCGAGCTACGATGGACCTGTCTAAGCGAGACTGTAATTCTGGCCTTGATGAGATATGAGGCCCCGCAACGCTTTCGCGATCTGCCCTAATTCCTTGTCTTCGACTTGGGTAAAGCAAGTCTCGCGGAACAGTTCGAGGATACTGGGCGGCAACACTCGGTATGATGAGAACCCGATCTCCATGTTCTCGGCCCCGGCCAGGTCAGCCCACAGGATGATGGGCCGGTCGGCGTGTACGTCGAACCGCGCGAAGTTGATTAGATCTGCATACTCACTCAGAAATGCCATGTGCTCGGGGGAGAGAGTCTCCTGTTCCGGCCGCCACGGGTCGAGCACGAAGGGGATGGAGGAGGTGCCCTCGCCCCACGCGTACTCGGCCACGACGTAAGCCTGCCTCTCGGGGAGGGGGCCTACAATCTCGCTGAACTCCGACACGGCGGCCTCTAAATATTTGATGAGCGCGTAGGCGTGAGCCCTCCCGCGCCAGAACAGGGTGTAGTACTCTTCGTAGAGGTGCAACTGGAGGACGGGTTGCCCGTCCTTGAGCACGATGTGGCCCGGGAACTCGTCCCCGGAGAAGCCGAACTCGTCTCTCGTCTTCACCTGAATCATCGTTGTCACCCGGTGTATTTCTCCGACGCTCGGTTCCCGACGACACGCGTACTGACCTTAACGTGGGCCGTCGTGCCGCGCGTTCCGTCTTTCTCCGACTCCGCGCGGCCGCCGACACCGAAATCAGCGCCGGCGGGACTCCGGCCGACAAGAACGCGCGGCCGGTTCCCGAACCGTGTGTAGCCACCTACCGCACGACCGGATTCTCGCGCCGCGTCCATCCTCCGGGGGTTAAAAAGAAAGACGCCCGCATGAGCCGCCACCGCGGAGGACGGAGGTGAAATGGCCCATGGCAAGCGAAGACAAGTGCTGGATCGAGCAGGCGGCAGTCTATACCCATCGGCCTGATTGCGCAAGACCCCCCCTGAAAATTGGCGGCGGGTGATTCGTCCGAAATTCACGATTTTGTCCATCCAGCGGGCCGTCTTCCGCCTGTCGGAAACTCGGCGCGTGCGGGGAGGCGGTTTAAGGAGAGACGTAATCGCCCCATTAGATGTCCCTCGGGAGGGGCGCGTTGACTCGGCGATTCACGGCCCGGCTGGGAGTGGGCGGGGCGAGCGTGGGCCTGCGGGCGGGCGCGCTGGAGAGGTGGCCCGGATCACTTTCGGCAACCGGACGATCTCCCACAGCCCGTTCAAAGGCCCCGGAGACTCCTGGCTTTGCGTCCCCGCCTCGCGGCGAGTTTGCCCTTCTCGTGCGTCGCTCGGTGAAAGATCGATGCCGCCCGGCGGCGGCGTATATGAAAATTAAAGTTTGTTTGCGCGCTCTTGTCAATGCTTTTTTACGAACTGAAGCCCGAAACTCACGGCCCTCCGGCC
>JALZHT010000552.1 GCA_030860645.1 Acidobacteriota bacterium | reverse complement strand
CCGCCCGCGGCGGCGGAGTCGTTCGCGCCCCAGACGGCCGGGGAGATTGAGGGTTGGCTCGCGTCGCAGTTGGCGTCGAGGCTCGGGGTCAGCGCCGCGGAGATTGACGTTCGGCAGCCGCTCGCGCGCTACGGGCTCGACTCCCTTTCGGCCGTCGAACTGACTTACCTCGTCGAGAGCAAACTCGGCGTGCTGGTCTCAATGGCGGGCCTGCTCGAAGGCCGCAGCATCTCCGACCTGGTGGCAGAGGCCGTGGGGCAGCGTGCCGCCGCCCCGCAAATCACGCGGCCCGCTGAGACGGACGACGACGCCCAACCGCTTTCGCCGGGCCAGGAAGCTTTGTGGTTCCTCTACCGGATGGCCCCGGACAGTCCCGCCTACAATATCCCGGCGGCCATGCGGATCATTTCGCCCCTCGACCCCGAAGCCTTGCGCCGTGCCTTCCGCAGGCTGGTCGAGAGACACCCCTCGTTGCGCGCGACGTTCGACGAGGTCCGCGGCAAGGCCGTGCAGCGCATTCACCCTGAGGCCGAGGTCTGCTTCCGCGAAGAGGACGCCGCGGCCTGGGGCGAGGCGGAGCTGCGCGAGCGGCTCGCCAAAGAAGCTCACCTCCCCTTCGACTTGCGGCGCGGCCCGGCGCTGCGCGTCAGCCTGTTCAGGCGTGGGGCTGACGACCACGTCCTGTTGGTCGTCGTGCACCACATCGTCGCGGACTTCTGGTCGCTGACGCTGCTCACCGACGAGTTGACCAAGTTCTACCAGGCGGAAAGCACGGGCCGCGTGGCGTCGCTGCCGCCGCCCGCCGCGCGGTACGCCGACTTCGTGCGCTGGCAGGAGGCCATGCTCGAGGGCGCTGAGGGCCGGCGGCAAGGCGAATACTGGGAGGCGCAACTCGCGGGCCCGCTGCCGGCACTGGAGCTGCCCACCGACCGGCCGCGCCCGCCCGCGCAGACCTACCGCGGCGCCTCCCTCCCCTTCCGCATCGGCGCGGGCCTGACCGACGGGCTCAAGGCGCTCAGCCGCCGGCACGACGCGACGCTCTACATGACCCTGCTCGCGGCCTTCCAGACCTTGCTCCACCGCTACACGGGGCAGGAAGACATCGTCGTCGGCTCGCCGACGGCGGGCCGCAGTCGCGCGGAGTTCGCCGGGGTCGTCGGCTATTTCGTCAACCCCGTGGCGCTGCGGGCCGACCTCTCGCACGACCCGACGTTCGCCGAATTCCTCGGCCGCGTGCGCCGCACGGTGTTGGAGTCGTTCCGGCACCAGGACTACCCGTTCCCGCTCCTCGTCGAGCAGCTCCAGCCGGAGCGCGACCCCAGCCGCTCGCCGCTCTTCGAGGTCGCCTTCGTCCTGCAAAAGCCGCACGCGGGCCTGCACCAGGGCCTCGCCTCGCTCGCCATCGGCGAGGCGGGGACGGCGCTGGAGATGAACGGCCTCAAGGTGGAGTCGGTCGCGCTCGAACAGCGCGTCGCGCAGTTCGACCTCATGCTGGTGATGACCGAGGTCGGCGGCGAGCTGAAGGCGTCCTTGCAGTACAGCACGGACCTTTTCGACGCCGACACCGTCGGCCGCCTGGCCGGCCATCTTGAAGCACTGCTGGCCGAGGTCGTCGCCGGCGAGCACCGCCGCCTCTCGGAGCTGAGGCTGCTGTCCGAGGCCGAAGAGCGGCGCCTGCTCGTCGAACTGAACGACACGGCGCGGGACTACCCGCCGGGCTGCATGCACGAGCTGTTCGAGGCCCAGGTCGAGCGCACGCCCCAGGCCGTCGCCGTCGTCTGCGGCCGCGAGAGCCTGACCTACCGGCAGTTGAATGCGCGCGCCAACCAGCTCGCGCACCACCTCCGCGCGCTCGGCGTCGGGCCGGAGGTCTTCGTCGGCGTCCTGCTGGAGCGCGACATCGAGATGGTCGTCGCCCTGCTCGCCGTGCTCAAGGCGGGCGGCGCCTACGTGCCGCTCGACCCGGCCTACCCGCTCGAACGCCTCTCCTTCATGCTCGAAGACACGCGCGCCGGCGTCTTGCTCACGCAGCAGCGGCTCGCGCACCTGCTCCCGCAGGCCGAGGCGCGGGCCGTGTGCCTCGACCTGGAGGCGGGCGCGCTCGCCGCGTTCAGCGAAGAGAACCCGCAGAGCGGCGTGACGCCCGACTCGCTGGGTTACGTCATCTACACGTCCGGTTCGACGGGCCGCCCCAAGGGCGTCAGCATAGAACACCGCAGCGCCGCGACGCTGATCCACTGGGCCAGAGAAGTCTTCTCCCCGGCGGAGCTGGCCTCGGTGCTCGCCTCGACCTCGATCTGTTTCGACCTCTCGGTCTTTGAGATTTTCGTCCCGCTGAGCTGGGGCGGCCGGGTCGTCGTGGCCGAGAACGCGCTGCAACTCCCGGCGCTCCCCGCCGAAGTTACGCTCGTCAACACGGTGCCCTCGGCGATGGCGGAGCTGGCGCGCGGCGGCGGCCTGCCCGCTTCGGTCATCACGGTGAACCTGGCGGGTGAGCCGTTGAAGAACGCGCTCGTCCAGCAGGTCTACCGCCAGCCCACCGTCGCGCGGCTCTTCAACCTGTACGGGCCTTCGGAAGACACGACCTACTCGACCTACACCCTCGCGCCGAAAGGCTCGGACGCGGAGCCGACCATCGGGCGGCCCATCGCCAACACGCAGGTCTACCTGCTCGACGCACACCTGCGGCCGGCGCCCGCGGGCGTCGTGGGCGAAGTATATCTCGGCGGCGAGGGGCTGGCGCGCGGCTACCTGCGGCGTCCCGGCCTGACCGCGGAGAAGTTCATCCCCGACCCGTTCGGCGGCCGCCCCGGCACGCGGCTCTACCGCACGGGTGACCTCGCGCGTTACCTCCCCGACGGGGAGCTGGAGTACCTCGGGCGCGGCGACCATCAGGTCAAGATCAGGGGGTTCCGCATCGAGCTCGGCGAGATCGAGTCGGTGCTCTCGCGGCACGAGGGCGTGCGCGAGGCGGTGGTCGTCGCCAGGGAGGACCATCCCGGCGACAAGCGTCTGGTCGCGTATCTGACGGCCGCGGGGGAGGCGGTGCCCGCCGTCGGCGAACTGCGCCGACACATCCTCCAGTACCTGCCCGAGTACATGGTCCCGCCCGTGTTCGTGGCGCTCGACGAGCTGCCGCTCACGGCTAACGGCAAGGTCAACCGGCGCGCCCTGCCCGCGCCCGACCGGCTGCGCCCGGAGTTGGAAGAGACCTTCGCGCCGCCGCGCACTCCCGTCGAAGAGATCGTCGCGGACATCTGGGGCGAAGTGCTCGGCACAGAGCGCGTCGGCGTCCACGACAACTTCTTCGCGCTGGGCGGCCACTCGCTGCTGGCGACGCAGGTCGTCCTGCGCGTCTCGGAGG
>JALZHT010000551.1 GCA_030860645.1 Acidobacteriota bacterium | reverse complement strand
CGGTTGACGGCGGCGTCGCGCCGGAGCGCGGCCTCGATCTCGGCGTCCGAAGGGCCGAGGCTGGCCTGCGCGGCGGCGAAGCTCGACGAGAGGATGCGGAACATCGCGGCCTCGGTCCCGCTGATGAGCGCGTCCATCTCATTCAGCTCGGTGCGCAGGCGCTCGGCCTCGGCTTCGAGGTCGGCGAGGCGCGAGGCGAGCCGCGACCGCGTCGCGCGCGACTGCCTCAGGCCCTGTTCCAGCGTGGCGAGGAGGTTTTCGTCAGGCATAAGCTCACCGGCTCATTTTCGATTTGCGATTTTAGATTTTTGATTTGCAGAAGAAAGCGCCCGCCCCTGCTTTCAAACGCCAATCAAAAATCTAAAATCAAAAACCCCTACGTCTCGCGTTCGAGGATGTATGAAGGAATCGAGCGCAGGGCGTCGGCGAACTTCGAGGGCTTGAGCGCGGCGAGCGCGGAGGCGGCCGCGTCGGCGTACTCGTTGGCGCGGGCGCGGGCGCGGACGAGCGCCCCGGTCTTCTCCGCGGCGCGGAGGAAGGTCTGGCGCGGGTGCTCGCCGTAGTCGCCAGCGCGCATCACCTGCTGCACGGCGTGGCGCATCCGCGGCTCCTCCCCGAGGAGGTGGATGAGCGGCAGCGTCACCTTCCCTTCGAGCAGGTCGACGCCGGCCGCCTTGCCGAGGGCGCCGTCCGAGGAGGTGAAGTCGAGCAGGTCGTCAACGAGTTGGAAGGCCGTGCCGAGGTTCAGCCCGTAGTCGCGCAGGGCCTCCTGCTCCCGCGGCGTGCCGCCGCCGAGGATGGCCCCGATCTCGCAGCAGGCGCTGAAGAGGTAGGCGGTCTTGCGGCGGAGCACGTCGAAGTACTGCTCCTCGGTCACGTCGGTGCGGCCGATGAGCGTGAGCTGCAACAGCTCGCCCTCGGTCATCTTGCGCGTGACGGCGGTCAGGATGTCGAGGACGGGGAGCGAGCGCTCTTGCAGGCTCGTCTCGAAGGCCGACATGTAGAGCCAGTCGCCCATCAGGACGGCCGTCTGGTTGCCGAAGCGGCTGTTGATCGAGGCGCGGTTGCGGCGCGTCTCGGCGTTGTCAATGATGTCGTCGTGGACGAGCGTGGCCGTGTGGAGGAACTCCATGACGGTCGCCATCCGCACGACGTTGGGGCGCGCGGCCTCGCCGCCGACCGCCGCCGTCGAGAGCAGCGTCAGCGCGGGCCGGACGCGCTTGCCGCCCGACGCGCGCAGGTAGTCGCCGATGTAGGCGATGACCTGGATGTTCGAGCGCGCCTGCCGCTCGAACTCCTCCTCGACGAGGTCGAGTTCCCGCGCGACGAGGCTGAAGATGCGTCGCGCCGTCAGTTGCGGCTCCTCGACCGCCGCGGTGTGACCGGATGTGTGCATAGTAAGTTCAAGTTTCGGGTTGCGGGTTTCGCGTGTCGAGTTAAAGACAGGTTGTATTAACTCGAAACCCGCAACTCGAAACTTTCAGTTCGAGCGGTAGTTGGTGTACTCCATGTTGATGCCGAAGTCTTTGGCCTTGAGCCGGGCGATGACCTCCTGGAGGGTGTCGCGGTCGCGGCCGGTGACGCGGACGGCGTCGCCCTGGATTGAAGCCTGCACCTTAAGCTTGGTGTCCTTGATGAACTTGACGATCTCTTTGGCCTTGTCCGTGGGGATGCCCTGCTGGACGGCGGCGTGCTGGCGGACGGTGCCGCCGGCGGCCGGCTCGACGCGGCCGTAGCTGAGGGCCTTGAGCGGGACGCCGCGGCGGACGAGCTTCTGCTGGAGGATGTCGTTCATGTTCCGCAGCTTCGTCTCGTCCTCGGCCGCGAGGATCAGCTCGTGCTCTTCGAGCCGCACCTCGGCGCGGCTGCCCTTGAAGTCGAAGCGCTGGCGGACTTCCTTCATCGTCTGGTCGAGGGCGTTCTTGATCTCGGCCCGATCCACCTGCGACGCGATGTCGAATGAGTTCTGCTGAGCCATAAAGAAAGTAACAAGGGAGCCGTCAGTTTTCAGTAAAAACAAAAAACGGGAAACCGAAAACCGACGGCTTTCTTTATAACATTAACCCGCGGCGAGGGAAAGTTTGATTGCCGGGAGGCGTCGGGAAAAGGGCGGGCGCTTGTCAGCCGAGGTCGAGGCCGAAGAGGCGCGCGAAGTTGGCGGAGGTGACGCGGCCGAGTTCTTCGGCCTCAAGGCCGCGCAGCCCGGCGAGGAAGCGGGCCGTCTCGACGACGTGGGCCGGCTCGTTGCGGCGGCCGCGGAAGGGGACGGGGGCGAGGAAGGGGCAGTCGGTCTCGACGAGCAGGCGATCCAGTGGGACCAGACGCGCCGCCTCGCGCAGCGGCTCGGCCTTCTTGAAGGTGACGTTGCCGGCGAAGGAGATGTGGAGGCCGAGTTCGAGGGCGGCCCCGGCCAGCGGCGGCCCGCCGCCGAAGCAGTGCATGACGCCGCCGCGGGGCGCGCCCGCGTACTCCCGGCGGAGGATTTCGGCCGTCTCCTCGTCCGCCTCGCGCGAGTGGATGATGACCGGCACGCCGGCCTCGCGCGCCAGCCCCAACTGCCGCGCGAAGACCTCGCGCTGCACGTCGCGCGGCGAGTGGTCGTAGTGAAAATCCAGGCCGATCTCGCCCCACGCGACGACCCGCCCGCCGCGGCCGACGATTCCGAGCAGCCTGCGCTCGGCCGCCCCGTCGTAGAGCTTCGCGTCGTGCGGGTGGACGCCGACCGCCGCGTACACCTCGGCGTACTTCTCGGCCATGGCCACGGCCCGCTCCAGCCCGCCGCCGTGCGGGTCGCCCGTCCCCACGTTCAAAATCGCGCGCACGCCCGCCGCGCGCGCACGCCCCACCACCTCGTCGCGGTCGGCGTCGAACTCCTCCCCGTCAATGTGCGCGTGGGAATCAACGAACATAAAGAGGAACGGTGAGCGCGGGACGATGAACGATGAACTTAAAGACGAATGCTTTTTAGTTCGTCGTCCATCGTCCCGCGCTCACCGTTTATTTCAGTCTCGCTCCGTTCGGCACGTCTTCCGTGAAGGTGGCGAGGACGGGGCGGCCCTCTTCGCCGACGGAGGCGGCGAGCACCATGCCCTGCGACTCGAAGCCGCGGAGCTTGCGCGGCTTGAGGTTGGAGACGACGGCCACCTTGCGGCCGACGAGTTTCTCAGGCTCGTAGTGCTCGGCGATGCCGGCGAGAATCTGGCGCGGCTCGGGTTCGCCGAGGTCGACGGTGAAGCGCAGCAGCTTGTCGGACTTCGGCACGCGCTCGGCCGTCAGAATCTCGCCGACGCGCATCTCGACCTTCACGAAGTCCTCGATGGTGATGTAGGTGGCGACGCCTTCGGGCACGGGCGCGGCCGGGTGC
>JALZHT010000550.1 GCA_030860645.1 Acidobacteriota bacterium | reverse complement strand
CTCGCCCGCGCCCGCACGCGCCCGCCGTCGGGCGTAAACTTGACGGCGTTGGCGAGCAGGTTCCAGACGATCTGTTGCAGGCGCACGGGCGACCCCTGCACGACTATCGGGCAGTCGGGCAGCTCGATGCCGAGCGCGACGCGGCGCGCGGCCGCCTCGGGGCGCACGGCCTCGGCCGCCGACTCGACGACGGCGCAGAGGTTGACCGGCTCCCACTCGATGCGGAGCTTGCCCGAGACGATGCGCGAGATGTCGAGCAGGTCGTCAACGAGGCGGGCCTGGAGGCGGGCGTTGCGCTCGATGGCGTCAAGCCCCTGCGCGAGCATCCCCGCGTCGGCCGCGGCGCCGCCCGCGCGCAGCAGGTTGACCCAGCCGAGGACGGGCGTCAGCGGCGTGCGCAGCTCGTGCGAGAGGGTGGCGAGGAACACGTCCTTGGCGCGGTTGGCCTCGGACAGCTCCTCGTTGACGCGGACGAGTTCGGCGGTGCGCTCCTCGACGCGCCGCTCCAGCTCGCGGTTGAGCTTTTCGAGGTTGGCGCGGGCCTCGCGCTCGGCGAGCATCAGCCGGCGGTGGTCAAGCCCGCGGCGGACGGTGAGCTTCATCTCCTCGATGTTGCAGGGCTTGAGGAGGTAGTCGTAGGCCCCGTGCCGGAGCGCCGCGATGGCGGTCTCGACGTTGGCGTAGCCGGTCAGCACGATGGTGATGGTGAGCGGCGCGCGCCGGCGCGCCTCTTCGAGGACGGAGAGGCCGTCGCCCTCCTCCATGTGCAGGTCGGTGAGGATGAGGTCGAAACCCTCGCGCCGCAGCTTCCAGACGGCCTCGGCCCCGCTCATCGCCACGTCCACCTCGTAGTCTTCGCGGCGCAGCACCTCGCTGATGGTCAGGACGATGGATTCCTCGTCGTCGACCACCAGCAGCCGCGCCGGGCGGCCCTCCGTCCCGTGACTCGTCTCAGCAGACATAAGAAGCAGAGGTCAGAGGCGAGGGGTCGGAGGTCAGTAGGAGACAGTCTTTAACCGGCCCCTAGCCCCTGACCTCCGGCCTCTGTCCCACCAATTCTAAAGCCAGGCGCAGGCCGTCGGCCAGCCGGCGGCGCGTCGTGATGTCTTCGAGGCCCACGCCGAGCTTGACGAGGTCGGCGGCGACGTGGGCGCTGACGCCCGTGACGATGGCCGCCGCCCCCAGCAGCCGGAGCGACCGCACGGTGTTGATGAGGTGCGCGGCGGTGTAGGTGTCGACGACCGTGCAGCCCGTGATGTCGACGAGGACGACGCGCGCGTTCTTCGCGCGGACGGCCTCGTAGAGGGCGCCCGACATCTGCGCGGAGCGCTGGTCGTCGAGCGTGCCGACGACGGGCAGGAGCAGCACCCCGTCCCAGATTTCGACGACCGGGCTTGACAGCTCCGTGATCCGCATCCGCTGCTCGCGGTGTTCGAGCGCGCGCCGGACGGTGCGCTTGAGGTCGTCAACGACGCACGGCTTGACGAGGTAGTCGTAGACGCCCTGGCGGAGGGCATCTATCGAAGACTCGATGGTGGCGTAGCCGGTGAGGACGACGGTGACGATGCCGGGGTGGCGCGTCTGCAACTCGTGGAGCAGCGTGATGCCGTCCATGTCCTCCATGCGGAGGTCGGTGAGGACCATGTCGAAGCCGCCGCGCGCCACCTTCTGGAGCGCCTCCGTGCCGTCGCTGGCCGTCTCGACGTGGTAGCCCTCCTGTTCGAGGATGGCGGCCGTCGTGACGCGCACGCTCTCCTCGTCGTCCACGACCAGGAGGCGCTGCCGCCGCCCGCGCTGGAGACCGTTCGGCGGGGCCGGGGTGTCTCTACTGCGGTTGTCCGGCATCGGTTTCCGAGAGCGTGGGGGAGTCGACGGGGAGGACGATGTTGAAGGTCGTGCCGCGCCCCTCGGCGCTCGCCACCTCGATGCGCCCGCCGTGGTGGCGGACGATGTCCTGCGTGACCCAGAGGCCGAGGCCCGTGCCCTTCGTCCGCGTCGAGAAGAACGGCTCGAAGATGCGCGCGAGGTCGGCCTCGGTGATGCCGCGCCCCGTGTCGCTGATCTGCACGGAGATGGTCGGCTGCAACGCCTGCTCGTAGCGGCCGGTGGTGATCGTGATGCGGCCCGCGCCCTCGATGGCCTGCTGCGCGTTGAGCAGGAGGTTGAGGAAGACCTGCCGCAGTTGGTCGGCGCGCGCGCGCACGCGCGGCACCTGCGGGTCGAGCCGGCGCACGACCTCGACCCGCGCCTGCCGCATCTTCTTCTCGACGAGGATGAGCGTCTCTTCGAGGAGGTGGTTGGTGTCCACCCACTCGACCTCGCCGGAGCGGCGGGCGAAGCCGAGCATCTGCCGGATGATGTGCGAGACGCGCTCGGTCTCCTTGCGCGCCACGTCGAGGAAGCGCGAGTTCTGCTCGATCCCCTTGCCGGTCGAGAGCAGGTAGAGCGAGTTCTTGATGGCTTCGAGCGGGTTGTTGACCTCGTGCGCGATGGAGGCGGCGAGCCGGCCGACGGCCGCCAGCTTCTCCGACTCGAAGAGCTGCTGCTCGACGCGGCGGCGCTCCAGCTCGCGTATCTCTGAGAGGTCGTGGAGGATGGAGACGACGGCCGTCACCTGCCCCTTCGCGTCCATCACCTCGGCCGAGGTGATCTCCATCGGCACGTGCTCGCCCGTCTCCGGGTCGATCAGCTCGATCTCGGCCTGCCTTCCGGTCTCCGCGCCCGAGGCCAGGGCCGAGATGAAGGAGGTGAGCTTGACCGAGTTGTTGCGCACGGCGCGGGCGGCCCGCGCCGGCGTCTCGCCGCCCTCCTGGAAGAGGCGCTCGGCGCGCTGGTTGAAGAGGATGAACTTGCCCGAGGAGTCGCACACGGCGATGGGGTGGCCGACGTGCTCCAGGATGAGGTCGAGGCGGTCGCGCTCGCGCCGGGCCTCCGATTCGGCCTGCTGGAGCTTGCCGAAGTTGCGGGCCAACTCCTCGTTGGCGCGGCGCAGGTCGGTCACGTCGCGGAAGATGGAGACCATGCCGATGCGCTCGCCGCGCGCGTTCAGGGCCGGCGTCGAGATGACCTCGAAGTGGATGTCGGAGCCTTCGAACGGGTCGACGAGCGTGAGGTCGCGGCCGACGACGGCCTCGGAGGCGACGGCCGCGCTCGACAGGTAGGCCGAGAACAGGAGGTCGTTCATCTCCAGCGCGCGCCGCTTGCCCTCGCTCGCGTCGCGCGTGTCGCTGAAGAGCTCCTCGGCGCGGCGGTTCTGGAGCAGGATTTCGTTGTCCATGTTCGTGAGCACGATGGGGTCGGCCACCGACTTCATGATGGACTCGACCCACTGGCGCTCGCGCTGGAGCTTGCGGACGGTGGAGTTGAG
>JALZHT010000549.1 GCA_030860645.1 Acidobacteriota bacterium | reverse complement strand
GGGTTGACCTTTGGTTATGTCAACCCGCCCGCGGCTCTGTTCAGGACTCGTCTTTAACTCGAAACCCGAAACTTCTTTACAGCCTCACGTATTCGAACTCGAAGGACTTGCCCTTGATGCCCTGCGGGGGCGGGGCGATCCAGTTGGCGATCTTGCCAAGCTCGGTGACGGGGTGCATGAGGCTGAGGACGTAGGCGCGATCCTCCGCCGAGGGGAGCCACTCGAAGCGGCGCGACTCGAACTCGTCGCGCGTGATGAGGTTGCCTTCCACGTCGAAGCTGTGGCCGGCGTACTCGCCGACGTGGCGGTGGAAGCGCGTCGAGGGCAGGCGCAGCCGGTAGCCCACGCCCTCGTCGGCGATGTATTTGTTCCAGCGGTCGAGGGCGCGCTGGCAGTCGGCGACGTACTCGCCGCGCAGGACTTCGTTCAGGGCGTTGCGCAGCGGGACGGGGCGGTCAACGAGGCGGCCGTCCTCGACGACGGGGACGACGAAGATGTCTTCGCGGATGCGGTGGTCGGTGTACTTCTTCTGCTCCTGGTAGCGGCCCTTCAGCCCGGCGGCGAAGAAGTCGGCCGCGTTCGAGCTGATCTCGCCGCCGAAGAGGTCGAGCGAGTAGGAGAACCAGAAGTTGATGTGGCGCTGGATGATGTCGAGCGGGATGCCGCCCAGATGCCGCACGTCCTCGTCCGGGCTTTGCCTCATCAGCTCGGCCGTGCGCTTGACGACGCGCCCCACGCCGGTCTCGCCGACGAAGAGGTGGTGCGCCTCCTCGGTGAGCATGAACTGGCAGGTGCGCGCCAGCGGCTCGAAGCCCGACTCGGCGAGGGCCGAGAGCTGGTACTTGCCGTCGCGGTCGGTGAACATCGTGAAGCAGAAGAAGTTGAGCCAGTCGTCGCAGGGCTGGTTGAAGGCTTCGAGGATGCGGGGCTTGTCGGGGTTGCCGGAGCGGCGCGCGAGCATCTCCTCGGCCTCGTCGCGGCCGTCGCGCCCGAAATATTTGTGGAGCAGGTAGACCATCGCCCAGAGGTGGCGGCCCTCCTCGACGTTGACCTGGAAAAGATTCCGCAGGTCGTAGAGCGAGGGGCAGGTATGTCCCAGGCGGCGCTGCTGCTCGACCGAGGCCGGCTCGGTGTCGCCCTGCGTGACGATGATGCGCCGCAGCGCGTTGCGGAACTCGCCGGGGACTTCCTGGTAGGCGGGCATCCCCTCGTTGTCGCCGAAGCCGACGCGCGCGTCCGGCTCGGCGGGCTTCAGAAAGATGCCCCAGCGGTACTCAGGCATGCGGACATAGTCGAAGTGCGCCCAGCCGTCCGCCTCCACGCTGATCGCCGTGCGGAGCCAGACCTCCTTCTCCTGAAAGCCCTCCGGCCCCATCTCGCGCCACCAGTCGAGGTAGTTCGGCAGCCACTTCTCCAGCGCGCGCTGGAGCTTCTTGTCCTCCGACAAGTTGACGTTGTTAGGAATCCGCTCGTGTAGCTCCATCCAAGCCTCACCCAAGTTTCGAGTTCCGAGTTCTCGTTTTCAAGCTTCGTGATTCAAGACGGGACAGTCTTAAACTCGAAACTTGAAACTCGTAACTCGAAACTATGTTCTTTTGTAGTCGAACTGCGGCTGCGTCGGCTTGCCGTAGTTCGTCAGAGCGCCCTGCGGGCCGACCGCGTTGGGGCGCTGGAAAATCCAGTTCTGCCAGGCCGTCAGGCGGCCGTAAATCTTCGTGTCGAGCGTCTCGGGGCCGGCGAACCGCAAGCTGGCCTCCATGCCCGTCAGCGCGTCGGGCGAGAGCGACGTGCGCTCCTCGATGGCGACGCGGACTTCGTCCTCCCAGTCGAGGTCGTCCGGCGCGAAGGTGACGAGTCCGGCCTCCTCAGCTTCCTCGGTGTCGAACCTCCCTTCGTGCGCGAGCACTTCGTCGGCGCGCCCCGGCTCGGCGAGGAAGCGCGACTGGAGGCGGGTGAGTCCGTTCGACATCCGGAGCGCGCCCGCGTTCAACGTGCCCACGCCCAGCTCGACCTTCTGTTCGGGGTCGTTGAGCATGTAGCTGCGGTCGGAGGCGAGGAGGAGTTCGAGCAGGTTGCCCGCGAAGCAACTGCCCGGCTCGACGAGCGCGAAGAAGCTCTTCGCCGTCAAATCCAAACGCCTGAGCACGCGCGCCATGTGTAAGATGATTTCGCGGACGAGCCAGTGGTCTCGGTTGGCGTCCAAAGTCTTATCAACTTCGAGCACGCGGGCGATGTCGCCCTCGGTACGCAGCAGGACGAGGCCGATTTCCAACTCGTTAACGCGCAGGTGGAGCAGCGCGTTGTCGAGTTCGCGGTAAGCGCGCAGCGGCCAGTACGAGTCGCCGAGCCTGTGAATCCCTTCGGCGTCGGTCGGTAAATCCTCTGCGGGGCCGCGCACGGTTAAATCGGCGTAGCGGCCCTCGCGGTTGTATCTCAGGCCGACGTACTTGTACTCGCGGCCGCGCTCGCTCGCCTCGACTTCGAGCGGATTGAGCTTGATGCCGGGGCCTTTCTCCTCGCCGCCGCGCGCGGCCAACTCGCGCACGCGCGCCTCGACCCCCTCCTGGAACTTGCTCGTCGGGAAGTAGCCGTCGATCAGGCCCCACTCCTTCGCGCGCTTGGCCTTGAGGCCCTCGGCCAGTGTGGAAAACACGTCGGCGCGGTCGCGGCGCACCTTGCGCTTGTCAACGAGCCGCGTGAGGCCGCCCGTGCCCGGCAGCACCCCGAGCAGCGGCACTTCGGGGAGCGAGACGGCCGAGTTGCCGTCGTCCACCAGGTAAATCTCGTCGCAGGCGATGGCGAGTTCGTAGCCGCCGCCGGAGGCCGTGCCGTTGAGGGCCGCGACGTACTTCTGCCCGGAGTTGGCGGAGGCGTCTTCGAGGGCGCAGCGCGTCTCGTTGGTGAACTTGCAGAAGTTGACCTTGAAGGCGTGGGAGGATGTCCCGAGCATGTAGATGTTGGCCCCCGCGCAGAAGATGCGGGGCTTGAGGCTGGTGACGACGACGACCTTGACCTCGGGGTGCTCGAAGCGGAGGCGCTGGACGGCGTCGGCCAGCTCGATGTCGACGCCGAGGTCGTAGGAGTTGAGCTTCAGCTTGTAGCCCTCGCCGAGCGTCGAGTCCTCCTGCACGTCCATCGTGAGCGTGGCGACGGGGCCGGCGACGGCGAGTTTCCAGTGCCTGTACTGTTCCGGCGACGTTTCGAAATTGACCATTAATAGACAGTCTCCACTATCCGCTCGAATGGGTCGGACACGAAACCGTCATTATACCCGCCGGCCCATCGGAATGCATGGACGGGGAATGAAGTTTCGGGTTGCGGGTTGCGAGTTTCGAGTTAAAAGAACTGCCTGTCTTTAACTCGAAACT
>JALZHT010000548.1 GCA_030860645.1 Acidobacteriota bacterium | reverse complement strand
GCCTCCCCCAGGTGCGAGGCCAGCCCCGCCGACAGCACCGCGCCCAGCACGGCCACGCCGACCGCGCCGCCGATGGAGCGCGAGAACTGGTTGAGCGAGGTCGCGATGCCGAGTTGTTCGCGCGCCACCGCCTGCTGCACCGCGATGAGCAGCGTCAGCATCGTCAGCCCCAGCCCCGCCCCGACCACGCACAAGTCGAAGTAGAGCCACGCCCGCGGCCAGTCGCGCTCGTAGGTCGCGAGCAAGGCCATCCCCGCCGTCAGCGTGACGAAGCCCGCGATGCACGTCGTCCGATACCCGATCCGCAGCAGCAGACGCCCGCCGACAATCGCCACGAAAACCCAACTGAGCATCAGCGGCGTCAGGAGCGACCCGGCCCCGGTCGCCGACGCGCCCAGAGACCCCTGCGCGAAGAGCGGCACGAAGGTGATCACCCCGAACATCGCCACGCCCGCCAGGAACCCGGCCCCGACCCCGACGGCCACCACGCGGTTGCGCAACAGCCGGAACGGCACGATGGGGTCGCGCGCACGCCGCTCGACCCACCCGAAGAGCGCCCCGAGCAGCACGGCCCCGCCGAGCAGCGCGAGGTTGCGCGCGCCCGTCAGAGCCGACACGCTCCCGCCGCCCTCGACGAGCGCCAGCATCAGCAGCGTGATGGACGCCATCAGCAGGGCCGCCCCCGCGTAGTCTATGGCGGCGCGCTCCTGCCGCCGCGGCTCGCGCAGGGCCAGCCCGATGACGAGCGCCGCCGCCAGCCCGAACGGGACGTTGATGTAGAAGACCCAGCGCCACGACAGATTGTCCGTGATGAAGCCGCCCGCGACGGGGCCGATCACGCTCGCCAGCCCCCACACGCCGCTGAAGTAAGCCTGCATCCGCGCCCGCTCCTCGACCGTGTACACGTCGCCGATGATCGTCATCCCAAGCGGGATGAGCGCGCCCGCGCCCAGCCCCTGGAGCGCGCGGAAGGCGATCAACTGCGCCATCGAGGCCGACAGTCCCGAGAGCACCGACCCGAGGAGGAAGACGCCGATGCCGAGTTGGTAGAAGAGCCTCCGGCCGTAGAGGTCGGAGAGCTTGCCCCAGACCGGCACGGTCACGGTCGAGGTGATGAGGTAGGCCGAGAAGACCCAACTGTAATGACTCAGCCCGCCGAGCGACGCGATGACGGTCGGCATCGCCGTCGAGACGACCGTCGCCTCCAGCGCCGCCAGAAACATCCCCATCATCACGCCCGCCGTGACGGCCCGCCGGCGGCCCGCCGACATCTCCAGCGGCCTGCCCGGCCGCGCCCCACCGTTCCCCGCCTCGCGCTTCAACAAGCCCGTCCTTTTGTTCCTGGTCTGCAAACACTGAAGGGTAAACGGGACGCGCCCCGCTTGTCTTCCTGAAGCCTTCACGAAATCAATCGGAAAGATTTACGCCGCCGTCCGCCAGCGGACAGACGGGCCGCGGCGGGCGTGTTAATTTGCGCCCACAGTCGCAGTGCTCTCCTGTGACGGTGTGGTCGGTGAGGCGGCGAGGCACGCGCTCCGCCGCCTCGCTTTTCGTGGGCCTCTCCCCCGCGAAGACTCCGGCGGGCTTTCGTCGTCTGTCCGCCACTGCGGAATAAAATTCGATACCCCCTTGATACAAACCGGCAGACGCGCGCCGCGCGGCTACTGCGACCCTCCCGCCACCCCTTCAAGAGGTGCGGGCGGCTGCCAGCCGCGTCGCGCCGGGGCCGATACGGAGCGAATGCTTCCTCGCGAGGTGTGTTGACGTGAGACTGAGGAACCTGGGCATCTACGTCCTGCCCGACGGCAGGGAGTTCATCGCCGACGTGCTCTACCGCGACGGGGCCAGCCTGTACTCGGCGCGGAGTTGGGAGGGCCACGGGCTTGCGGAGTTCCGCGTCGGCCGCGACGGCCGGCTCGTCAGCGGCAGCCAGCCGACCCCCTGGAGACTCGAACACCTGCGCGACACGGGCCGCGAGGCCCGCTACCCCACCACGCGCCGGATACTCCAACAGATTCTCTAACCGGGTTTCGAGTCAAGGGAATTTTAGATTTTTGATTTTTGATTGGCGATTGGCGATTGAAAGGACAGTCCACCTGTCTTTAAATCAAAAATCGCCAATCAAAAATCTAAAATCAAAAGTCCATGAACTCGGAACTCGAACTTCAGGCTTGATTCACTCCGGTGGCTTTCGGCGCGTTAGGTGACGAAGGGGGCGCGTCTCCGGCGCGCCGAAAAATTTATCGGAGGAATGTCGTCATGATTCATCACATTTCAATCGCCGCGCGAGACCCGCGCCGCGTGGCCGCAGCCCTCGCCGAGTTGTGGGGCGGCTACAGCTTCCCGTTCCCGCCCTTCCCCGGCTCCTACATCGCCATGCCCGGCGACACGCTCGGCACGGCCATCGAAGTCACGCCGCTCGGCGACGAGTTGGTGCCCGGCGGCGAAGGCGAGGAGGTGCGTTCGAGGCGCAATGAGGACGCTTCGCCCTACACGGCCACGCACGCCGCCCTGTCAATTCCCGTCAGCGAGCGGCGCGTCAAGGAGATCGCGGCCCGCGAGGGCTGGCGCGCCGAGACCTTCGAGCGCGCCGGCGTCTTCCGCCTCGTCGAGCTGTGGGTCGAGAACCGCCTGCTCCTTGAACTGCTCACGCCCGCCATGCAGGGCGACTACCTCGACTTCATGACGCCCGAAAAATACGCCGCCCTCTTCGGCTTCGACTACACACCGCGCGCCGACGAGTCCCCCGAACTGGCGACGGTCGGGGCCGGCGCGCCCCTGCTCCGCCGCCGCGACCTCGAAGACTTCTGGTAAGAACTGAAAGCCGTGAATCGTGAATCGTCAATCGTGAATCGAAAAGAACTGTCTTCTACGATTTACGATTGACGATTCACGGCTCTTTTCGCGAGTTCGTAGACGAGGCGGACGGGCAGGCCGACGACGTTCCAGTAGTCGCCCTCGATGGCCTCGATGAAGAGCGCGGCGCGGCCCTGGATGGCGTAGGCCCCGGCCTTGTCGAGCAACTCGCCCGTGCGGACGTGCCACTCGATCTCGTCGTCCGACATCTCGGCGAAGCGCACGCGCGTCCGCTCCATCCCGACCAGCGCGCGCCCCGTCTCGGCCCTCACCAGCGCGACCCCCGTCAAGACCTCGTGCCAGCGCCCGCTGAGCCGCCGCAGCATCCGCCGCGCCTCCGCCTCGTCGCGCGGCTTGCCGAGGATTTCGTCGCCCACGACGACGGTCGTGTCCGCGCCGAGCACCAGCCCGAACAGCCGCGCCGCGGCCGCCGCCCCGGCCTTCTCCCGCGCCAGCCGCCGCACGTACTCCTCCGGCGCTTCGCCCCCCCGCAGCGACTCGTCCACGTCGGCCGGG
>JALZHT010000547.1 GCA_030860645.1 Acidobacteriota bacterium | reverse complement strand
GGATCAGTTCGTCCGCTGCTACTGCATCGGGCAGCGCGACGTGCTCATCATGCCCTACGACCCGCGCAAGCCCTACCTCTCCGGCGAGCAGTACGTGCACGACCCGGGCTACCTCACGGCCGACGTGGCCGAGCGCGTCGCCCGCGACGTGCTGACGCTCAACCGGGCGCTGGGCTACGACATCAACACCGTCGAGTTCGCCGTCAAGGACGACATCCCCTACGCCATCGACTTCATGAACCCCGCGCCGGACGCCGAGCTGGCCTCGGTCGGCGAGTTCTACCACCGCTGGCTGGTCAACTCCGTCACCGACCTCGTCTTCCGCCGCCTCGGAGAAGCCCGGCCCGCGCCCCAGTACCGCTGGGACGCGCTGCTCAACCCGCCGGCCGAGCCGGAGTCCGCGGCGCAGCCGCTCGCGGCCGCCGCCTCCGCCGCGCAGTCCTCGTCGCAGAGCGTCGTCGAGTCAGTCCTCCCGCAGTCGGTGCGCGAGCTGCCCTCGGAGGTCGCCTCGACCGTGAGCGAGTTGGTCGGGCAGGCGGCCGACATGGTCTCGGGCATTGTCGGGGCTGTCGCCGGCGGCGAGCCGCCCGAGCCGGAGAGCATAACCGCCAAACGCACCCGCTCGACCGCGAAGAAGACCACCGCGAAGAAGAGCACCACCCCGCGCGCGAAGAAGACTCCAGCCGAGTAGATTGCCGGCCCCGGGCGCGGCCGCCACGGCACGGCCGCGCCGGCGGGCGGTAGCCTCCCCTTCGACAAACCCTTACCGCTTGCAATTGAGTGAGAACCAATGCGGCCGTTGGTGGGCTGGCTCCGCCCGCCGTTTCAAAGTAACTTGAAAGGCTTTTCTGTGGAGTTGGCTGACATGGGTTCTCACCCCGATTCCTCCCTCAGAAAATTTCAAAGCGGGCTGATTAAAGGGCTAAAAGTTAGTAAATTCAACAAGCACACAATGCAAAACGGGCAGCCCCTAAGGCTGCCCGTAAGCGTTTGATCTGATTGATGGCCCGGGACGGAATCGAACCGCCGACACCGTGATTTTCAGTCTTAAATCGCATGCTCTCTTGAGTTTGTCTGCGTGCTGAAGAGTGCGTATTTATTAGGTTTCTGCTCTCGTCTATAATGCCTGTGTTCGGCTGAATATTACCCTGTTTTGATGAGTTGGCACACAACCGGCACACAGGAAATGAAGCTTTTCTTTGGTGAGTATGAGCCAGCCCACCGGGAGTTATCAATCGGCAATGCCCGCGTCGCCTTCCTTAATGCAGTCCGCCGACATATCCCAGAAGTCTTAGAAGAACTGAACGGGCAGCCGTTCGAGTGCTACAAAAACATCGGCGCGCCCTTCGCGCAATGGTGGGAGATTAAACACGGGCGCGTGGGGCGTGAGTCTAGTCTGCGCGCGTCTTTATTCCGGTGGTCGAAAACGTGGCGTCTCGAACCCGAATGGTGTTTAGACCATGCGCTCAGGACTCTGTGGGAGTGGCACGCCTTCCCGTCTCAGCGTGAGAAGCTTATGTGGCAGCAAGGCGGCGGCTGGATGGTTCCGACGAATGAAGAGGAGCGACGATTCACCTTCGAGCATCCGGGCTGGGAGCCTACCCACGATTTCCGCAAATCAATCAAGCGGGAGATTCAAGAGGCATTCAACCGGCAGCTAGAGGAATATCTTGACCGGATGGAGTCTCTTGTAAAAGAGCGCGGTTATGTAAAGACAAAGCAGAAAAACGAACCCGAACATTTTGAATGGCTCGCTTGTTTCCAGGTAAAGGGGATGAATTATGCAGAGATTAGAGACTCATTTAAGCCCCAAGCCGGCCCTTGAGCAGGCGCACCAGATGGCCGACCGCTACAACCGCATGTTTCTGCGGACGCTCCGGCAGATGCGCGACCTCCGCCGCTACCCTTCCGTGATCGTCAACAACGGCGGCCAAGTCAACGTGGCTCAGAATCAGGTCAACGTGCAGCGGGCGGGGTAGCCGAGCGGGGCAGCCGGAAAGGTGTAGCACAACGCGATGGGGTGGGAGACGAGGGAGAGGGGCGGAATTTACTACTACCGCAAGGAGCGCGACGGGGGGCGCGTCCGAAGCGTCTATGTCGGCACGCCCGCCGGCATGGGGGCGCTGCTCGCCCGGCTCGACTCACTGACCCGCGAGGAGCGCGAGGAGAGGCGGGCCGAGAGGGCGGCCCGGCGAAAGGCAGATCGGCGGCGGGATGCCTCGCTTGACGAGCTGGCCGAGGCGTGCGACGTGCTGACGACGGCCGCGCTACTGGCCGCTGGGTTTCACACTCACGGAAGACAATGGAGGCGTCGCCGTGCCTGACGTTGTTATCAAGGAATCGGACTTCGAGCGTTATAAAAACCTGCGCGACCTCATCGGCAGGACGAACAAGGAGAAGCCGAAGGCCGCAGACGTGGCCGAGTTGCGCCGCATCCTAGAGGAAGACCCGAAGCTCTGGCGGGCCGCGGGTGACATGGCGCGGCGCGCGGTCGAGCACGTCTGCGGCAAGTATTTCGACGGCTCAGCGTTGCCAGCCACCCGGCGCGAGCGGCGCGCCGGACGCCGCGCAGTCTCGCATACAGCTTTCAACCTGCGGCGCGACATTTAACGCCCGAGGTAAGCCGCCGCGCACGCCACTGCGGAGGCATCCGACCTCGCGGATGACATCCGGGCTGAGTCGCGGTCGGCTTGAGCGAGTTGTTAGACCGCCCCGGAGGAACGGGGTGAAACTCCCAACGTGGGAGTAATTTTCGCGTTCGCCCTCGCAACAGGGATGCGGCCGGAAGAGTATCTAGGTTTACAGTGGAAAGACGTTGACCTTGAGCGCGGAACGGTTTCTGTCCGCCGCGCCCTCATCTGGCGCGAGACTGGCGGGGATGGTATTTCGGAGAGCCGAAGACGGCGCGCAGCCGCCGCTCAATTCCCTTGCCCGCCTCAACTCTTCGCTCCCTTACCGAACACCGGAGGAAACAGGCGGCAGAGAGGTTAAAGGCTGGGGCACAATATCAAAACCATGATCTTGTGTTCGCTACTACCGAGGGCGGGCCGCTCCAGCCGCGGAACCTCAAGCGGCGTCACCTGCGGCCCATCCTAAAGAGCGCCAAGCTGCCGCAAGACTTTCGCCTCTATGACCTCCGCCATTCCTGCGCGACCCTGTTGCTGGCCGCGGGCGAGCACCCGAAGATCGTTAGCGAACGGCTCGGCCACGCGACCGTGATTCTCACCCTCGACACCTACTCGCACGTTTTGCCGACCATGCAGGAGGCCGCATCGCAGAAGTTAGAGCAGATGCTTTTCGGGAAAAAAGCGGCTCAATCCTGAGAGTTGGCACACTATAGGCACACAAGACGAAAGCGGGGAGCCGGTTGGCTC
>JALZHT010000546.1 GCA_030860645.1 Acidobacteriota bacterium | reverse complement strand
CCCCCACCTCGGCCGCGTGCCACGACTCGACGCAGCGGAGCACGCCGGCCCCGGCCTCGACCCGCCACAGCGCGCCCATCCCCCAGCCCAATCCCTCGCAGACGGCCCGCAGGATTTGCGGGACGGCCTCCTTGAGCGTGCGCGACTCGGCCAGCACGCGCGTCACCTCGTACTGCGCCGCCAGCCGCCGCTCGCCGCGCTTGCGCTCCGTGATGTCCCGAATGATGCCCGTGAAGTACCGATGCCCATTCAGCGCGAACTCCCCGAACGAGACTTCGAGCGGGATTTCGTAACCCTCCCTGTGCAGACCCGGAAGTTCCACCCCCTCCCAAGAGATGTGCTTCACCCCCGTCTCCTGATACCGCCGCATCCCCGCCTCGTGCAGACGCCTCAAATACTCCGGCATCAGCATCGTCAGATTCTCACCCAACATCTCGCCGGCCGCGTGCCCGAAAATCCTCTCCGCCGCCCGGTTCACAAACAAAATCCGACTCCCCTCGTCCACCGTGATGACGCCGTCCGCCACCGTCTCCATCACGATGCGGCTGCGCGCCTCGCTCTCGCGAAGCTCCTCTACCTCTCTCGCGCTGATAGAAACGTCTGCGGACAACTCTCGCTCCGTCCGGATTGTTTGTCTGCGGTGTCATTCAATATCCGACAGACGGGTGAAAAAGACAAGGGAAGGCCCTCCGCGCTTCCGGTCGTGCTTGCCGCGGGGGGCGGATTCTGGTACACAGGAGCGGCCACGCGCACACGCCAAAAATTTATGTCCGCGGAGGGGCGGGCCGCCGGAATTTTTTCTGGAAGGGGGCGTTGAGAGTCGGCCATGTCTTCAGCCACGACTAACATCGAATCGGTACTGCACGAGGAGCGGGTCTTCCCGCCGCCGCCGGAGTTCGCCGCGAAGGCGCGCGTCAAGTCGGCGGCAGAGTATGAGGCTTTGCGGCGCGAGGCCGAGGAGTCGCCCGAGAGCTTTTGGGCGCGGATGGCCGGGGAGGAGTTGCACTGGTTCAGGAAGTGGGACACGGTCTTGCAGTGGGAGCCGCCGCACGCGGAGTGGTTCGTGGGCGGGCGGCTGAACATCTCTTACAACTGCCTCGACCGACACCTCCAGACGTGGCGGCGCAACAAGGCCGCCATCATCTGGGAGGGCGAGCCGGGCGAGCAGCGGACGCTGACTTACGCGCAGTTGCACCGCGAGGTGTCGCGCTTCGCCAACGTGCTCCGGCGCGCCGGCGTTGAAAAGGGCGACCGCGTCGCGCTCTACATGCCGCTCATCCCCGAACTCGCCGTCGCGATGCTGGCGTGCGCGCGCGTCGGCGCGACGCACTCTGTCATCTTCGGCGGCTTCGCGTCGAACGCCATTATCGACCGCGTCAACGACGCCGGCTGCAAGCTCGTCGTCACCGCGGACGGCGGGTGGCGGCGCGGGCAGGAGGTCAAGCTCAAGCCGGCCGTGGACGAGGCGCTCAAGCAGACGCCCTCGGTCGAGGGCTGCATCGTCGTCCGTAGAACCGGCACGCGCGTCCACATGGAGCCGGGGCGCGACTACTGGTGGCACGAGGTGATGCAGTCCGTCGCCGACGAATGCCCCTCCGAGGAACTCGATAGCGAGCACCCGCTCTACATCCTCTACACCTCGGGCACGACCGGAAAGCCCAAAGGCATCCTGCACACCACGGCCGGCTATCTTTTGCAGGCGCACCTGACGACGAAGTGGGTCTTCGACTTGAAGGATGAAGACACCTACTGGTGCACGGCCGACATCGGGTGGGTGACGGGCCACTCCTACGTCGTCTACGGCCCGCTCTCGAACGGCGCGACCGTCCTGATGTACGAGGGCGCGCCGAACTACCCGGAGCCGGATCGCTTCTGGGACATGATCCAGCGCCACCGCGTCAACGTCTTCTACACCGCGCCGACCGCCATCCGGGCCTTCATCAAGTGGGGCGAGCAGTGGCCGCTCAAGCACGACTTGTCTTCCCTGCGCCTGCTCGGCACGGTCGGCGAGCCGATCAACCCGGAGGCGTGGATGTGGTATCGGGAGATCATCGGCAAGGGCCGGTGCCCGATTGTCGACACGTGGTGGCAGACCGAGACGGGGGCGATCATGATTTCGCCGCTGCCCGGCGCGACGCCGACCAAGCCCGGCTCGGCGACGAAACCTCTGCCCGGCATTGACGCGCACATCATGTCGAAGTCGGGGCAGGAGGCCGGCCCGAACGAAGGCGGCTACCTGGTGATCAAGCGGCCGTGGCCCTCGATGCTGCGGACCATCTGGGGCGACGACGAACGCTACCGGAAGCAGTACTGGTCGGAGATCGAGGGCTTCTACTTCGCGGGCGACGGCGCGCGCCGCGACGAGGACGGATACTTCTGGATCATGGGGCGCGTGGACGACGTGATTAACGTCAGCGGCCACCGGCTCGGGACGATGGAGGTCGAGAGCGCGCTCGTCTCGCACGAGGCGGTCGCGGAGGCCGCGGTCGTGGGCCGGCCCGACGAGTTGAAGGGCCAGGGCATCGTCGCCTTCGTCACGCTCGAAGGCGAGCGCAAGGCCAGCGACGAGTTGAAGGAGGAGTTGCGCCGCCACGTCTCGAAGGAGATCGGCGCGCTGGCCCGCCCCGACGAGATTCGCTTCACCGACGCGCTCCCGAAGACGCGCTCCGGCAAGATCATGCGCCGGCTGCTGCGCGAGATCGCGTCGAGCGGCTCCGTCTCCGGCGACACGACCACGCTCGAAGACTTCTCCGTCCTCGAACGCCTGCGCGCGCAGGAGGAAGAATAAAGCAGTTTCGGGTTCCGGGTTCCGAGTTTCGAGTTAAAAACAGCTTGTCTTAACTCGAAACTCGAAACTTTAAACTCGAAACTGATTTTCAGGCCGCTTTCGTCGTTTACATCTAACACGCGAACCAGCTCGATTTCCCTGGAGGCCCGACATGTCGGTCAACCACTCTACTGAGCAGCGTTCAGGCCCGCGCTACATGATTAAGATTCCGGTGAGCGCCGAGTGGGACGACGAGCGTTCGGGCGAACACGTCGTCGTCGAGGGCGAGACCGAGAACGTCGGGCCGCAGGGGGCGCTCGTGCACCTGGAGAAGCTGCCCGACGTGGGCAGCCGCGTCCGCCTGACCGTCCCCGACGCGCAGGGGACGATGCTCCAGACGGTCGCCGAAGTGCTCCGCCTCGAACGCAACCCCGCGCAGCCGCTCGCCGCGCTCCAGGTCATAGACGCCACCGACGAGTGGCGCGGGCTGGTCTGGGAGCCGGCCGCCGAGCGCGTCCTGCGCGGCGGCGACGAAGACTACGACGAGTACGAGCACTGAGAGGGTGCCGGGTGTCGGGGGCCGGGGGCCGGGGAAGAAATGTTGCTC
>JALZHT010000003.1 GCA_030860645.1 Acidobacteriota bacterium | reverse complement strand
GGGGCGCGGCGCGCGAAAGGGTTTCGCCGCCGCGCGCGGGGCCTCGGCGTCACTAGCTGGTCGGGTTCAGAGCCATGCGGTGTTGTAAGCCGGTCTTCCTGCTCGGGTGGCAGTAGAAGGCGAAGACCGTCTTCAGCGCGTCCCTCTCCTCGCCCGCCAGTTTCGCGAAGTTCTCCGCGATGAAGGACTCCAGCTTCGTCTGTGCGAAGTCCTTCAGCAGGTCCTCCACCTCCGCCCCCCGCTTCTCGGCCGCGCTCGCGATGCTCTGCTTGGCATCCGGCGCGTTCAAAGTCAGAGTCCTCCCGACCTCGCGCTGTTGCAGGGCGAAGACCACCGCGGCGGAGAACAGGTCGGCGTCCCCGCCGTCCCTGTCGAAGTCTGTGAGCATCACGTCGCGCTGCTGGTAATGCCAGACCCAGTCGTTTTTCACTTTTTCGATGGCCCCGGCGGCGAGCGCCTGCACGAACGCTTGCATCATCTCCGGGTTCTCCAGGAGCCTGACGATGCGGGCCGGCATCAGCCTGTTGGCGGGCTTGCCCTCCTGCTTCCAGTGGTGGCGCTCGATGTACCAGGCCTCCAGCTCGGCCCTGAACGGGTGGTAGACCTGCGCCCGGTAAAGGGCTTCGGCCTGGCCGGGCTCTTTCGACAGCTCTTCGCTCAGCTTCCCCTTGTACTCCGCTTCGCAGTCGTTGATGTTGTCGATCTCTGCCAAGTTCGGCTTTTTCACCTTGAGCAGGGTGAGCGAGCTGGCGTCGGAATGCGAGCGCTCGGGGTCTTTCGTGCCCGAGTCCAGGTCGCGCAGCTTGCCGAGGATGAGGTCGGCAATGTCTTTCTTGTTGGCCCCCGACGGTTCCTTGTAGACGAGCCTGACCTCCTCCTTACCCGGCTTGGCTTTGATGAGGGTCTCGGCGCGCGCGTGCAGGGTGTTGGCGATGTCGTCGAGACTGCTCCCGCGCTGGCGCAGGTAGAGCAGGTAGTCGAAGATGTCTGTGCTCTGCAACCTCTGCCTGATCTCCTGGTGGAAGTAGTCGTGCAGGTTCTGGGGGAGGTTGGTCATCTCCTCGGCCAGGTAGCCGCCGCCCGTGCCGAAGTTGTTGATGACGAGTCTCAGCGAGGCGGAGCCGTCGGCGTGCGCCTCGGCCTCCCAGCGCGAGTCCGCCAACAGCCTGTCGGCCAGGGTGTCGTCGGCGCCCGCCCGCACGGCCTGCTGGCGAAGAACCTCCACGTACCCGTCCATCTCCGGGTCTTTCTCCTTCAGGCTGATCATGGACGTGTGGTTGTTAGCGGCGCGGTAGAGGCGGTCTTGCAGCGCCATGATCTTCTCGCGCCTGATTTTGACGAGCGCTGATTCCGTCCCGTGCATCGCCAGGATATCGAACACGTCGCCCAGCGTGCGCCGCCACCACTCGAACCGCTGCCTGACGTCGCGGACGAGTTCCTGCATGTCTTCGAGCAGCTCCCGCTTCTGGTACCAGCGGATGTACTCCGACAACTCCTGCCGGGCCGTCTGCTGGTACGACTCGACCCAAGTCCCGAAGAACCCGGTCTTGCGGCTGTCGCGTAAATCCTTCAGAGCGTTCACGGGCTGCTGGGTGCGCCTGGCCTCCTCTTCGCCGAGCGTCCCGATGAAGGCCCCGATGACGGCGTCTATCTGCTGAAGGGGGCCGGTGATGATCGAGTTGATCTCCTGGTAGAGCCGGGTCAGCGGCGTGCCGTCGCCCTCCCGGCCGGGGTCGGAGGCGAAGCCGGGGTTTTGCTTAAGCTCGTCGACCACGATGCTGTCGACCTTTTTCCGCAGGCGGGCCTTGACCTTCTCCTTCACCAGCCGGCGCCCCTTTTCAAAGGTGCGCTCCCCGCCGTTATGGCTGGTGTAGTGCGCGGTCAGGTCTTCGAGCCGCTTGGCGAAACGATCCCTCGACTCTTCCTGCGACTCCCTGACGCCCCTGGCGGCCTTGTTCTCGTTGTAGGTTTTCGTCTCCAGCTCGTGCGGCTCGACCTTCACATTCTCCGGCGCGGTGAAAGACCGGAAGGGGTCGATGTAGGAGAGCATGACCGTCTGGGCCTCCGCCGGGGTGAGTCTGTCCTCGGCGAGGGAGCTGGCGGCGAACTGGTACCAGCCGGTGACGATCTTCTCCGGGTCGAGCGAGTTCTGCACCCAGGCCCGGTTGTCCGTCTTGTCCGCGCGCTGCAAAAGCTCCTCGAACAGCTTCAGCAGGTTCTCTACCTTGACGCGCCCCCTGCTGCGCCGGTCGTCGTCGGACCCGTAATGGAGGTTGACGATGAGGTTGCCTTCCTCCCGCGGCGCGGTGGCGCGCTTCAGGTAGGTGTTGACCTGCTCCCACGCGAAGAGGTCCGCCAGGGTCTCGACCGGGACGTAGAACCTGGCCGCGCCGAAGGAGGAGGCGACGGCCGACTCGTTGACGGAGGCTTGTAAAAGCACCGGCCCGGAACTCGTGTCCAGGTACGGGTCTATGGCGTTCGCCACGGACGTGAAGAAGCTCTCCCGCGCGTTGCCGTTGGGGCACACCTTCCCGAGGTAGAAGAGGTCGCTGAAGAGCTTGCCGAGCATCAGGGCGTTCTGCTGCCTGTGGGCGTCGTAGAAGACGCGGGACGAGACGACCGTCCCCTGCTCGATGTACCTGTCCCTCTCCGGGATGCCCTGTTCCTGCACCCGGTTGATCTCGCGCAGCAGGCTGTAGGCGCGGGCCTTGCTGACGCCCGCCACCCCCTCGTAGACCTCCGGCAGGATGATGGCCCCGGTCAGGTTAATGTCGAAGTCGCCGGCCGCCAGCCGCGCCATGTAGGCGGCGTCGATCAGGCAGCCCGCGCCCGTGCCGCCGGCCGAGGAGCCGATAATCCAGACGTTCACCGCCGCGCCGCCGGCCCCGCGCGCGAGGTCGCGGATGAAGGTGCGCAACCGCTCGATGATCTTGTCTGAATTCTGGAACATGGCGAACCGCCCGATCTGCCGCTGCTGCGCCGCGCCCTCCGTGATATTGAGGCGGTTCTCTTTGATGTGCTCGCTGAGCCAGGGGGCGTGCAGCCAGTCTTTGAGGTGCGGGTACTTCTCCGGCTCGCCGGCCCGGCTGAGGTGCTTGAAGACGTACTTCTTCAGGTCGGGCTCGTGGTCTATGAGCTGGAAATATTCCGTGTGCTTATCTAAAGAGGTCGCCCTCTCTTTGCCCTTGGCGATCTTCTCCTCCGCCGCGCCGCCCATAATCTGCACGGCCTTTCCCGGCTCCCAGTCGGCGATGGTGTCGAAGAGGAGGAACTTTATGCTGTCGGGCATCTTGCCGTACTTGAGGACGGCCAACTCCTTAAGGGCTGTCAGCACGTGGGCTCCGGTCCCGCCGAATCCCATCACGAGAGCTTGCATCGCCATGGCGTTATCTCCTTATAGTCTCTGTCGCGAATGCCGCATGGAAACATCTCTGCGCCGAGGTCGGGTCACGTCCGCGGGTCAGGGGGGAGTCACTTCTCAGGCCCCGCTTTTGACGTCGAGAGAGACCACGTAATCTCCGCTGGGCAAACCCTTCAGGCGCTGCGGGCGGCCCTTCGTCACGCGCAACGTCGGCATCGGCTCGCGAGGCTTGGAGTTCCAGGCGTAGTCGATCTGGACGCTGACCAGGTCCGGGCTCCAGTCCCTCATGACGCGGAACTTGCTGGCGACGAACTCGTCGCCGTTGACTTGCAGGCTGATCTGCCGGTCGTAGTTGAACCGCCGGCCGGCGTTCAGCGGCAGCCGCTTGGCGAAATCGCCGGCCGGGTCGTCGTTGCCGTCATAGATTTTCAGCTCGACCCTCCGCCCGCGGCTCGAATCGACCCACCAGAACATAAGCCCCGGCACCAGCCGCCTGAGCAGCCAGGACAGCGCGAGCGCAGGGGCCGCGAGACCGAGCAGCAGCAGCGGGCCGAGGACCCACCACGAATAACGAATCTCTATGCCGCCGACCGTTAAAGGGTCTCCGCCGATGCGCCGGTTGGGTGAGGTCAGAGGGAGGTCTATCGCGTCTAGATAACTGTCGGCGGGCAGGCGGTCATCCCGCGCCGCGACGCGCAGGTCGAGTTGCCCGGGCGTCCACCAGCCCTCGCCCCTCCTCCAGTCGAGCGAGACGGGCAGCGGAGCCGCGAAGGTGCCGGCGGGGGTCAGGGTCAGCGGGGAGGGGCCGCCTAACGCCACCCCGGACTTGTCTACGGCCTGGAGGGTGAGCCAGGTCTCGGGGTCTTTGACGACCCCGTGCGGGTCGGCCACCCTCTGCCTCGCCGGGTCGAGGAGGGCGAATTCGAGGATGGCCTCCTTGCGCCAGGGGAAGACGCGCAGGCCGCTGGCCGGGCGCGGGTTGATCGCTTCCAGGTAATACGGCTGTAAGTTGTCGACCTCCAGGTTCTCGTCGTAGGCCAGCGCGTTGGAGCCGAACACGTCGAAGGCCGAGCCACCCTTGAGCGTGACCACCCCCTTCAGGCGCAACCGATGCCGGCCGAGCGCCGAGGGCTTCCACCGGGACTCGAACTTTCCGTCCCCCGTAGGCTCGGCGGGGATTTCCGTCGGCGCGCCCGCAGGCGGGGTGACGGTCACGGACGCCTTAATCGGCCACTCCTTGAGAGGCTCTAAAGGCCGCCCGGCGGCGTCCGTGACGCGGAAGACGACCCGGGCCTCGGCCGCCATGCTCGTCCTGTTCAGCGGCTTCAGGCGCTGGATGTCCGGCGAGAAGACTTCGACGAAGCTGGTGTAGCTGCGCGAAGGGTCTTGGTTGATTTTATAGAGCCCGGGCTTCGGGTTATCCACGACGAAGCGCGCGAAAGTGCCGGGGGTCGAGCCGGCCCCGCCGGAAGAGAGCGGTACGGCGACGCCGTCCGGGTCTGTGATGCTGACGGGCGAGCGCGGCAGGCTGAAGCCGACGTTGAAGATGATGCGGCGCAGGTAGGGCGGGCACTCGTATTCTTTGCCGACGGGGATGCCCGCCACGCCGAGCCACTCGTTGACGATGTCCTGCACCAGCGTGGCGATGTTGGTCGAGGCGGTCTCGGCGAGGCGCGCGCGGTCTTTCCCCGCCACGCGCTGCCAAAAATCGCCGTCGCCTTCGTTCCAGTAGTTCGACGAGTCGTTCAGGCCGACGACCCACAACCCCACGTCGCCTGACTTCAGCCTGGGGGAGATTTCGTTCTCAATCCTGTCCCGCAACTGCTCCAGGTCTGCGCCCCGCTTCCCCAGGTCGGGGCGGCCGTCCGTGAGCAGCAGCATGAGCTTGCGCCGCCCCGTCAGGCCGCCCCGCCCCGCCATCCTTTCCAGCTCGTCGTAGCCGAGGGCCATCGCCGCCGGGGTGTTCGTATTCGTTCGGTCTTTCGCCGTCACGTAGCGCTCGGCCCAGGCCCTGGCCTCGCGCATGGCGGCGTCCGGGTCTGTCGGGTCGTACCTGACGACGAGCGGCGCGGGACTGGACAGGCTCGCCGCGTCGCCGAAATCCACCACGGACACGCGGTGCACGTAGGCCGTGCCGGCGACGTGCTCGGCGAGCCTGTAGATGATGTTCTTCGCCTGGCCCACGCGGTGGTTCCACCTGTCGTTCGGCCTCGCGCCCCACATGCTTTCCGACTGATCGATCAGGATCACCAGGTCGAGCCCCGTCAAGTCCGGGCCTCTGGCGCGAGCGCCGTGCCGGGGCGACACCCCGCACACCAGGAGCCAGAGCACTGCCATCACGAATGCCGCTATCTGTCGCCGCATGAAGGGATCCCTTTTTTCAGGTAAGCTTTGATCCAGGCCGGCAGCCTCTGTTGGCCCGCGCGCAGGATGGCCTTCCCGTCGTCGTGCCCGGCAAAAACGTGCTCGAAATAGAGGTAGTCGCGGCGCGAGCGGGGAGGCTCGGCGGGGAAGCGCGAAAAGTATCTCTCGTGCTCCGTGCCGACGGAGCCTGCGCCCGCTCCGACGGGGGGGCGCTGTTTCCACAAGCCGTTGATCTGTTCGCGGAAGATTAACTCCTCCCGGTGCAGCCGCTCGACCTCCTCAAGCAGGGCGCGCAAATCCGCCGGGTCGGGGCCGGGCGACAACAGGCACGCCTTTCTGAAGACCAGCTCGCAGTACTCTGCCGACACCTCGCGCCACATCGGCCTGTCGACCAGCTCGGCCTTCTCGAACCTCTCGCACAGGGCGGCCAGCTTCCGCTTCAGTTCGTCGAACAGGTTCTCCTTGAACCAAGACTCGTCGTCGCCGCACGCGGTGGCCGCTTCGTGAATGTGGTCTTCGATGACCTTTAAATTAGTCAGCGGCTCCAGGCTGTCCGCCAGCGCCAGGAGCCTCTTCCGCACGGGCGGCATGCCGCGCAGGTTCTTTTGCAGGTTGAAGGACACCAACCGGAATTCTTCGGCGGCTTTCTGGCCCCGCAGGTCGACCTTCGTCGAATTGTCGAGCGTCTGCATCGCCCCGAGGAGCATCTTCACCTGGCCCAAGGCCCGCACGAACTCTTCGGGCGGCCGCGCCTTGTTCTCGCGGTTGCCGGATAGCTCCAGCACGTCTCGCACCCGCTTGAAGAGAACCTCCTTTTGCACCAACTCGTCCAGCAAGTCCGCGACGACGGTCGGCGTCAGGTCGTCGCGCTCGCCGAGTTGCTGCATGACCTGCTGCGCTGCCCCGGCGGCGGCATAGATCAGTTCGTGGAGCGGCTTATCTCCGACGGCGGGCTTTCCCCAGACGACCTGCGCCCAGACCAGGGGCACGAGATTCTGTTCCCTGCGCCAGTGGGCGACGAGCCGCGCCTGGCGCTGAGCAAAGAGCGGGTCGCTTTGAGAGTTGTCCCTGGTGTAACGGTACAGGCTCTTCAGACTGTGTTCGGCCCCGGGCTGGAACAACTCCTGCTCAAGCTGCAACCATTCGCGCCACTGCCGGAGGCCGTGCAGCGCCGCCGAATCCGCCTCCCTGCTGTAGCCCACGACCCTGTCCATCACCGGCAACAGGTATTCCCAGAGCGCCGCGTCCTGCCCCTGCGACCAAGCCGTCTCGACCGCCTCCAGGAGGAGGTTTTCTGGCGAGTCCAGATGTCTCTGGATGTTGCCCCAGTGCTGGCTGAGGGCCGCGGCCCAGTTCATCACGCCCCCGGCCTTCGCCTCCTCGACCCTCAGGACGGTGTGCAGGCGTTCCGCCTCGGAGTTGGTGCCCAACTCGGCGAGCAGAGCGCGCGCCTCGTCCCACTCGCCGGCGGCGATCTTCCCCTGCGCGCGGGCCAGGACGCCCTTGCGCCGGAACAGGTCTTGATAGGCCCTGAGGTCAAGGCCCTCGGTGACGACGCGCAGAGAGTCGGCGATGTTTTCGCACACGGCGGCGTCAAGCTCTGCGTTTTTCAGGCCGTCGAGGACTCCTAGCCACTCGGCCTGACGCGCCGCCTCCACCGACCTGAAGGCTTCGGTTAGAACCGCGGGCGTCTCCATCAACAAGCCCTTCTTTTCCCTGAGCCACTTGTCCCACCAGCCCGCGGCCTTCTCCCAGTCGGCGAAGGCGGGCCGTCGCGCCAACTGCTGGAGTGCCTTCAGCGTCTCCAGGTTGCGCTCGTAGAAGTAGCCGTCTTTGAAGCCCTCGGCTGAATCAACCAGCCGGGCCAGCTCTTCTATGTCCCAACGCCGGACGGCCTGCTCGACGTTGGAGCTTACGACCTTAAGCTCGGCGGCCCGCTTGAGCTGGCGGGCGAGCGCGTGCCCCGGGACTTCGGCCAGGATGCGCTCCGCCTCGCCGGCTATCTCCTGAAGGGCGGCCTCGTTCCCCGCCACGTCCAGAGCGTCGAGTCTCTCGGTTGCCCGCTCGATGCGCTCCAACTTTTCCCGGAACTCTTCGCTCTCGGCGGCGAACCGGGCGGGCAGCGTGATTCCGGCGGGCAGCCTGAAGGCGCCGCCGCCGCGCATCGTCTCCCAGGATGCGATCACCTGCTCCAACCCTTTAAGCAGGTCGTTGACGAAGGCGAGACCGGGCGGCAGGCCGAAGCTATCCCGCTTCAACTCGTCGTGCCACCGACCCACGTCCGCGGGCGACTCGGCCGCGCCGAGTCGCTCCTGCGTCCGCTGCCGCAGGCTTCGCCCGAACGCCCCGAACCAATCAGCCGACACTTCAAATTCCCGGCCCTGCTCGGGCAGCGAGTGGTACTCTTTCCAGTAAAGTCGAAGGTCGTCGAAGGTCGCGGCCGACTCGGCTTGTGCCTCCAGGAAGACCCGCACGGCCGACCGGGATTGCTCTAACGCCGGCGCGAGGGCCTGCTGATGCTTCTCCGGGGGCTTTCTCTCCCTCAAAAATCGCTCCGCCTCTTCGTAAAAGCGGAGGGTCTCTTTGGCCTCGGCCCAACTGCCGACTTCTGCGGGCAACTGCTCCGCGCGCTTCGCCAGGGACTCGGCGTCTCTGATGGCGCATTGCACCCGCGAGATCTCGCCCTTTAACTGTTCGACCCACTCCCCGACTTCGCTCATGCCGCCGGGGCCTTCGTCGCCGGCCTCTTCTAAACCGCCGTCCGCGGTGACCAGGTCAATAACCTCCCACGCCCTGGAAACGTCGCCCGTCTCGCGCATGGCGCGGTCTATGTGCGGCCTGTCGTGGTGCAGGCGAAACTTCAGCTCGACGGCCCGCAGCTTGACGAGGCTGGGGTGCAGTTCCGCCTCGTAGATTTCGATCTCCTTGACGGCCTCTATCACCCTGCGGAAGTGAGCGATGTCGTTCTCGTCATAACTGTCTACGGCGCGGCCACTCGTCCGGTCGATCAACTGTTTGAGCTTGGAGACGAACGCGTGCCGCACCTGCGTCGCCAGCATGGAGTTGTTTTTCGCTTGCTTAATCAGGGCCAGTAGCTTGGCGTGCGTCAGGCTGTCGACCGGGGCCAGGTATTCACGGAATTCAACGACCTCCTTGTCTCTGTCAACGAGCGGCTCAGCGCCGTACTGGCAGAGCAGTTCGCCGGCCTCTTTGGCGAAGGCTCCGTCGCCCAACCGGCGCAAGATGCTTAGGCCGTTCTGCCTGACTTGAGGGTCCGCGTCCTGCACCAGCACTCTCGCCTTGCTGAGGAGGTCGCGTTCTTTATCCAGTTGAGCGTTACCGCCGTTCATAACCCTTTTGCCGCCGGCCCCGGCCGCCCTCCAGGGTAGAGACCGTGAGTTGAGCGCCGCCCCCGCCGCCGGGTCGCGGCGTCACGGATTCTTCACCTCGATCTGCGGGCCGCCATAGATGACGTACCCGCCGCCGCTCTTCGCCAGGTAAAAGCGCATCCTGTAGACGCCCGGGTCGACGCGCGCAGCCGCATCCGAAATGTTGTAAACGTCGCCCGCGACGAGCCCCCGGCCCGAGTCCCAGAAGTCGTACTTTTCCGTGGGCGGCTGACTGCCTTGCGGGTCGGACGACAGGTCGAGAGCCGACTCCCTCGTGACCACCGCCGGCAAAGGCTGTTTGAGCAGCGCCGCGACCTCGGCAAAATTTTGCGTCGCCATCACCTTGCTGCCCCTCGCGGTCACGCCCACGCCCAGGTGTGTGTAGTCTTTCTCCAGAATGTTCGCCCTGTGGCCCGAGCTATTCATCCAGCCTTTGAATATCTCCCGGGCCAGCTTTTCCGGGTTCGACGGGTCGCAGGCGGTTCCCGAATCACAGCTCTCGCCTCCCCAGATGTTTTCGCCCGTGACCCCGATCAACTGGCGGTGCCCGCTGGCGATACGCGCGGCGGGGTCGAGCCCGTCCGGGCTGACGTGGTCGTAGAATCCCCGGACGACCATGTCGTCGCTATGGCCGCGGGCGATGTCGCGCAGGGTCGGTTCGGGTTGCAGCGGCGGCAGCCCGGCCGCCTGCCGCGCCTCATTGCACAGACGCAGTATCTCCTCTTCAACTCCCTCGATGTGCGTCAACCCCGCCGTGGAGAAACTGGCGCGCGAAGCAGACGGGGCCGGGGCCGCGCCGCCGCCCCTTGTCCCGTAGGGCAGGCTGCGCGTCGGGTGGCCGGACACGTCCGGGGCGGTCGGCCGCCCCAACTCGCTGAGGGCCGGGCGCAGCCAGAGGAAGAGCAGCAGGGCTGAGACCACCAGGGCAAGGATCATCTTTGGCTGCACGCCGGCCACTCCTTAGGCTTCCGACTCGGCGTCAAGCCCGGGCGGCCCTGCGCCGCCCGGGCTGCCGCCTTTGAAAGCCCTGCCTTGAATGACGTAGAGACCTTCTTCGTTACGCCCAGTCCACCGGATTCATAAGCGCTATGCGCACCTCTTCGTTGACGCCGCTGCGCCCGCCCAGCCCGAAGTGAATGATGTCGACGACGAAGTTCCCGCCGTTCTGTCGGGTCATCTCGACGGCCTCTTTAATCTCAGGGACCTTCGTGATCTCTCCGACCTTGGTCCTGGTGATGGGCTGGTCGGCGGGGATCGGGCTGAGCAGTTTCGTCTCGAAGAGCCTGACGCCCAGCTCGCGCATCGCGATCTCGAAAGGGAGCGCCACGCCTTTGACGGCGTTGCGTAGCCCCGCCAGCTCGGCCGAGTCCGCGAAGTAGACTTGCAGCAGGCGGTCGGCGCGTAAGAGGTGATGCAGCCACCCGTTCGCGAACCCCTCCAGGAAGCCGTGCTCCCACAGCTTCTCGTTGTCGCCGTCGAAGGCTTCGAGCTGCGAGATGATCTTCCTCAGGTTCTCCACGATGTTGAGCTTCTTGTCGCCCTCATTGAGGGACAGGGCACGGACCACGTCGCCGCGCCCCCGCCTCTCCGTCTCCGCGATCTCTCCCTCTAACAGTTCGACGCCGGGCAGGAGCCTGAGCCGCAGAGATCTGAACAGAGCGCGTTCATGCACGGCCTTGTCCGCCCTCCGCCGGAGCGTCCGTAGGGAGTCCAAAACATCCCCGGCCGGGTCCGCCTCTTCCGGCCGGAAGCCTAAATGCTGGAGGAAGCTGTTGACCGTCTTCGCGTAGGTGCCTTGAAACTCTCTGGCCGAGGTCTCAAGCTCGCCGAGCTGCTTCTCCTGGCTGGCGACTTCGCCCTTCAGTCTGCTGACCTCGACCGCGAGACCTTCGGCTTGCGCCCGGTGGTTGTCCCTGTCTTTCTGAAGCTTCCCTATTTCCGCGAGCTGCGCGGCGGTCTCTTGCCTGAGCCGCGGCACTTCGCCGGCCAGCTCTATGACCTCAGACACTCGCTCGACTAGAGGGAGCTGTGCTTTGTGGCCGTCCTGCTCGACTAAACACTTGAAGGCGACCGACTCCTTAATGCGGCCGGCGATACTTCTGCGGTCGTCGGCGATACGCTGGGCGCAAACGAGCAGGTCTTCGCCTTTAGCCGCCACGGGCGATAAAGCCGTCCGGAACCCGTCAAGCTTCGCCTCCATCCGACCCAGTAGCTGAGGGAGACTGTCAACGTCCTTGACGCGCGCGCCGAGCCTCTGGTACTCCGCCCTTAACGACTTAACTTCACGTAAGAGCGAACTGGCGGAAGAGCATTGGCCGGGGGCGAAGAGGAGGCGCACCTCTTCAACGCCGGAAAAGAGGGTGGTGAGGTGTGCCTCGACCTCGGCGTCGTTCAACTCCCGGCCCGGCTCGATTAAAGGTAGGGCGGCGCGCACGCGGTCGAGCGCGTCGCGGCTGGAGTGTGAGCCTTTGATGAGATCAACCCATTCGCCGCTGCGGGCCTTGAATTCGGCACTGATCGCGTCTTCGACCGTCTTTTTTAAGACCGGGTTGACCTCTGCGGTCAACGCGCCTTTGACGGTCGCCGCCAACGTCTCAAGCGACTCGGTAATCCTTGCGTGCCCGGCCGGTTCAGGCTCCGTCCGGGTCGCGGCCTTCCCGTTTGCTTTCACGGCCAGGCCGTTGGCATAGTGCTCGATTGCCCTGACGAACTCTCGGTAATCGCTTTTGGCGATATTCCTTGCTTCATAAGCTTTCGAGTTGCGGAGTCTCACGGCATCGCGGAGTCGGCTCATGGCCCTCCCGACGACGGGGACAAATTGCCACGAGTCGTGGAACTGCTTTTTAGCTCCCGCCAGGAGGTCACTCAGCCCTTTCGGCACCACATACCCATTCCCCGTGAATAATTTTTCGACCCGCTCGATCAGACTCTGGTGCTCGCGTCTGAATTCCTCCCTGTCCGCGCGGGGGTGGTGGCGCGTCCCCATCCGTTCCGTTATCTCCGCGGACTTCTGGTTCGTGTCTCGGACCAACTGGAGGAGCGCTTCTTTGATTTCCCCGGGGTAACTTACCTCCGCGCCTTGCTCCAGTACCGGGCGGAATTTCCTCTCCTTTCTCGACCTGACCACGAGGGAGAGCCACGCCAGGGTCGCAAGCAGCCCGTAGCCTAAAGTCCCTAAAACAATCCACCACCTGACGTTCGCCTGCTGAGTCGCTGCGTCTAGCTTCTTCTGAGTATCTTCAAGCGCCCCGTTGGCTCTATCGAGTTGCCCTTTGGCCGTGTCAAGCCCCTTCCTGGCCTCGTCCCTTTGCTGAATTAGCTCTTCTTTGCTGAGGTTATTGGGATCTATACCACCGACGCCGAAGCCCCACTCGGTGCCGAAATTGAAGACGGCTTCGGAAAATTTGACCCTATTCGCGGGCTCCGCTGAAAACGGACTGCCCGGCCTCTCCGCCGGCTTGGCCCCCGGCCTTGCGCCGTTAACGATGTCGAAGAGATTGGCGGGAGGAGAAGTGCTGAGCGAAGTCAGGATGGAGGTGATGAGCCCCGGGTCGGCGCACCCTGTTTCGTCGAAGGAGTTGCCGAAAGACGCGCGAAGGAAGTTGCGGACATGGGCGGCAGGGGCTCCCGGTGTATTGCTGTTGTAAGCTATCTGGCCCGCCTTCCCTTCATCGTCGTCGCGCCTCATGTCGTTCGGGTCTAAGCGGTAGCGATAAAGACTGAAGACCTTGTTGGGGGGGGCGGCAGTTTTCAGGATGACGCTGAACGCTTCGGCATCCACCCCTCCGATTTTTGTGCGGTGATGAGCGAAGGCGAGCGGGTGGCTTTTATTGCCGCAGCTTAAGACTACGTTGGAATCAACGACCTCCGACTGCCGGCCGCTGGCGGGCGTCACGGCCGCCAGGCTGAAGAAGGCGCAGAGGAGCCAGAGCATTGTTACGCGGCCGGTCAGGGCCGGACATGCTCTGTTCGTCGCCCGCACCCTTCTAGACAAGTAACGCCTCCATAGAGTCCTCATCGCCACTCTCCTTCGGGCCGTCGTGCAGCGGTCTCAGTAGAAAGTCGTAGCCGGCGGGCCAGGGGATGTCCACCGCCCTGCCGGAAATGATGGGTAAGTCACCCTCGCTGCTTTCGCCGCGGAATTTGATCGACAGGTTGCCGCCGGCCCTATCTATCTTGACCTCGATCTTCTGTCCCGGCTCCCAGCCGATCTCTTTCGCGTCCACCTCGTGCCCCAGGTCGTTGTAGAAATAGCGGCGCAGCGTGCCCAGGTCTTTCTGCGGCTCGGGGCTGTCCAGCTCCACCTGCACGACGCGGAAATCGGGCGACTCCAGGTCCAGCTCCGTGAACTCGTCGCCGATCAGCACCATCTGGCTGCCGTCGTTAATCAGGGCGCCGATCTTGACCTTGTGCTGCGCTTCGTCTACCGGCTCGATGTTCAGGTTTTGCCAGGCAATCGCCCCGTGCGCGACGATCTCCTTCATGTCGTCCATACTGTATTGGGGCTTGTCGGCGCTGTGCGGGAACCTGTTCCAGATGTCTTCGCGCAGCCCCGGCCAGAGCGCCCCGCGGCCCGAAACGAGCACGGTGCTGATGTCGGAGGCGCGCACGCCCGCCGACTTCAGAGCCTCGTCAATCACGTCGTGGGTGACGAAGGTGAGGAACTCTTTTAGGAGAGGATAGTTTTTAACCCTGGCGGCCGGTATCGCGAGGTAAATGTATCCGCCTCTCTCGAACAAACTGACTTCGTCGGGCTTCGGCTCTTTCAGCAAGCGGCTGGTCGGGGCCTTCACGATTAACCAATCCTTAGCCGCCTCGCCGACCTTGATCTCAAACAAGTCTTCGCCGTCCCATTTATGTTTGGCCCTGCGGATTTCGTCCCAGAGTCCAAGAATTGCCTTGCGGTAGGCCGGGTTGTTAAGTTTGCTCTCGGTCTGCTCTCTGGCCGTGACGATGTGATACCTAAGGGTAAGGCCGTAGGTCTCTACGGTCTTTCTCTCATTCAAACATTCGTCAATCAGGCGGGCCAGCACTTCGTCTATGTAGTTTCCCGCGACGGCGACGCCCAGGCGCGACTTGATGACCCACTCGTCCCTCTTCAGGCGGGAGGTCTTCTCCCTCTTCTCCCACGTCACCTCCATCACCGAGAGGTCTATCGTCCCGGCACCGAAGTCGTATACCAGAATCCGTTCTTTCCCGGCCGGGGGGTACGTCCGGCCTTTCTTGTAGCAGTGGTCGTAGGCCACCGCGTCGGATTCGCTGATGAGCCTGACGCGGGTCGGCAACTGGATAGAGAATCTCTGGCCGAGGGCCTCGTTAACTACCTGGCGGAGCCTCTTCTTGTGAACGTCCGTGAAGCTGTTGGGGTGCGTGATGACGAGTTGCTCGGCCTGGTGATCTTTATCGAAGAGGTACGCTTCGGCCAGCGCGGCAAAGCCTGATTCAACGACGCGCTCCAGGGGTAGGCTGTCCGCTTTTTCCAGCGTCCCATCGCAATCTAAATACTCGATGCCGGCCCCCGCCGGGAAGACGATCTTTTCGGCAGACCGCCCTAGCCAGGATTTCAATGAATAGACAATCCTCTTTGGGGTCTCTACAAAATGCCTGCTCGTCGCGGGCAAGGATATAAAGTTGGGGTGCCCGGGTTTAAGTGAGCCGTAGTCGGCGGGAGAGAAAGGGAAGCCCTGGCGCGCCGCCGTTAGGTGGGCGCGCCCGACCGTTTCACGGTAGCGGATGTCGGCGTCGCAGGCGATCAGGCTGGGCAGCAGCTTACTGTTGCCGCTCTCGGAATTCTCGTCATCAAACTTCGCCAGAGCCTTCTCTTCATCTTCCCCTTCCTTCCTGACATGCTGCAACGGGATGAGGTAGATGTCTTTGGCCTGTCGGCCGCCGCCGACGGGGGCCGTGCCGGAAGAGCCGATGGCGGCCGCGATGGCCGAGGTGCCGAAGTCGATACAGAGCCAGCGTTTGCCCGGCAGCAGTTCCAGGTGGAGGGGGACGACCACCTCCAGGTGGCGCTCGACGGGCGGCCGCTTGCCGCCCCTCACCGTCTCGTCATCTTTGACCGTGATATCGAGCGCGATCTTTGCGCTGATCTGGTCAGGCCCGAGTCGGGCCCCGTCAATCCTCGCAATGGCTGACGGGTTGAATTTGATCTCGCGGACTTGCGGGGGCTCGCCTTCGCGGACTTCCAGGGTCAGGGCGCTCCCGGCCGGCGGTCTTACCTCGCCGGGGGAATGAACCTCCAGCAGGTCGTCGGGCCGCTGCCTGCCGTCGCGCAGCTTGATGGCCGCTTTAACCTCAGTGGTAATGACCAGCCGGGGGGTTATGCGAACGCTGACGACGCCGTGGCCGAACTTGCATGAGTTGCCGATTTCCAGCGCGAGCAGCGTCTTTTTAATGCCGCTCCCACGCTGGAAGCGGATGTGGTGTTCGGGCAGGGTGAGCGTGCGTGCCGCCAGAGAGATGTCTTTGAGTTCCCCGTCATGGGGGACGCGCAGGCGCGGCGACTCCTTCTCCCAGAAGACCTCGACCTGCCCATCCTTCCCCGTCCGGACGTTCAGCTCGATCTCGGCGCGGGCCAGGTCGCGATAGAGGGTTAGGTCGTGCGGCCCCGGGCTGGACTTCTCGCCGTCGAAGTCCCCTATCAGGCGGAAAGTATAATTTTCAAAGGCGGGGTCCGGGTTGGGCACGAGCTTGCCGTCGCAGTTAATGTGGACTGGGAGGTCGGCAGTCCCCTTCGGCGGGACTGTCACGTCCGTCTGCGCCGGGACGATGGCCTGCGTGCCAAGCCCGACATTCTCGCGGCGGGCTTCGATGGCGTAGCCCCGGCCCCTGAATGGCTCGGAGAAGTTGCACCTGGCCTGGCTGGAAAAGACGAACCGGCCGACGGTAACTTTCCCCTCCTTGCCGTCGAAGTGCAGGCGGCCGCCTCCCCCGGCCTCGGGGCCGGCGGGCAGCGCGGGCTCGAACCTGACTATTGCCTTGCGGCTTCTCTCCGGCTTGACCGAGAGGGTCGCCCTCCCCTGTTGCTCCTTCCGGCCTTGCCGCTGGTTCACCCACCAGCGGCGGGTCTTTCCAAAAAGCCCCCCACCCTGGTCGCCCTCGGCCTCGCCGGGCACACGCCAGTCCATCCCGAAGGAGATTTCGAGCGGGAAGGAGACGCCGTTGTCGCCGCTGCCGGCAGGGGTGTAAGGCCGCGCGCAGTCCTTTATGACTTCGCTGGCGAGGAAAACGAAAATCAGGTCTTCGTGCGTGACGGGCTTTTCTAACGTCCGGCGTAGATCGCCCTGCGCGGCTTCGTCGCCGTCCGCGACCGGACTGGAGATGAACCCGAGGGCCGTCTCGTCGCCGACGACGAGGCCCATCCCCCGCAATGAGTTGTACTCCATTGACAGGCGAGCCTTCGCCGTCGGCTGACTCTTCTGGCGCCACCACTCCCCTAGCCAGGGCAGGCGAAATCCCCCGCGGTTAATCACCTTTAAGGCGCCGACGAGAATGCGGCTGCGCGCCGGCTTGTCGAAATCCGCGACGACGTTCTCCGCCGCCTCCCATTGAAGTTCCGGGTCGAACAACCTGCCGGAGTACCTTCGGTAAGCTAGAAGCGCCAGCGAGACGAGCGTGACCAGCAGGAGCACGTACCACCAGGGACGCCTGCTCAGGATGCGGTTTTTTGCCTCTTCGGCGGTCAGGCCGGCCGCGTCGCTGCGGCCCCACTCCCCGGCCAGGTCTTTATTGCTTAACTCGTACTCAGGCAGGAGCAGCCAGAAGCTCGGGACTTTTTTAACCGCTGGCTTCAGCTCAATGACCTTTTCGGTCTGGACGTAAAGGCGGTCGTAGAGTTCCGTCTGGTAATTAAGGCCGACGGTAAATATCAGGTTGCCGCGACTTAAGCGCAGTTCGTCGGTCGAGAACGTTAGGTCGTCGCCCGCGACGGCGAACAGGGCCAGCGTCACGGTCTCGTCCGTCTTCACACACGCGGGAGCCGAGCAGTCCGTGAGGTCGTAACGGAAGGGTCCGACCACCTCTTTGCCGCCGACGCGCCAGGGGCCTCCGGCCTCATCCTGAAACTTGATTTCGAGGAAACGCGGGCTATAGACGTAGGCTTCGCCGGGTCGCCTCAAATAAATCGTTAGGTGATCCCCGCCGGGGTTGGCGGGGGCGAGGCGGAGCCGACCGCCGGAGGTGGCGAGGCGGTCGAGGCTAATGCCGGAGGCGTAGCTGATGGCCGCCTGCGGGTCGAGCCGCGGCTCGACCTTATTGATGTTCAGAAACAGCCTGAGCTGCCCGACTCTTCTCGGGGCGTCCTGAACCAGGTTGAAAAGCCTGGCCGCCTCTTCGGCCACACCGGCGGCCTCGTCCGTGTGCCTCACACCCGCGTCGGCGTGCTTTCTCAACTCCAGCGCCGGGGAGGCGATGTCTCCGTTGAGCGTGTTGTTCGTGACTTCGATGATGAACGTCCGCGAGAAGAGCGGCGCGTCTCTCATCCTCTTTTGCAGGAAAGGTAGGATGAGGTTCGGCGCCGTAGCGATAGGCGAATACATTCCCTTGAAGCGGCAGGGCAGATTCAACCCGTCGCCTAAGGCCCGGGTGAATTCGTCTTCATCCGTAAAGTTCTTAAAGGGGGCGTAGCTGAATATGTCCTCCGGCAGCTCGGACATGATCTGGCCGGGGTAGCATTCGTTCGGGGTCTGTTGGACGGCGAAATACGCCACCGAGATGCGGTCTTTACCGGGCTGAAACGGCGTGAAGCCGGCGGGTACTTTTCTCTCGCCGGCCCGCGCGCTACTGTCTCTGCTGTGAAACAGCAGCCCCGCGAGGGCCTGTTTAGTGCTCTCTATATAGGTTTGTTTTGCGGCCGCGTGAGGGATGAAGTCGCCGGAATCGTCGATGAGAATAACGTAGTGTGTGCCGTACCGCGCAGCCGCACTCTCTTGAGAAGGCGTTTGAGCTTGCACCCAACCGAACAGGGAGATCAAGACCAGGAATAGGCCCGCCGCCGAGGCGGCCCGGCGCGGCCATCTCCGGGGCGGGGGGAATTGATAACATCGGCCGTTGGAATTTTCCCCGGGGCGCGGGCTGATTTTTAACCCCTGACCGAGTCGCCATCCGAGTGGTAGCCGAACAAGCATCTGTCTATCAATTAAGAAGTGATGTCAGAATTCTGATATTTGCCGCGGACGGACTCGGACGGCGGACGGCGCACGCCGATTAGTCGCCGGCCGGGGCGTCATGCTCCCTCTCTGGTGATGTCCTTTCCAGATGAAATGTTATGGGTGAAGTTTTTGGAGGCCCTGGAGGGGAAAATTTCGTGAGGCTAGGAGGGAGGCGGCCGTGAGCAAGGGGCTGACGGGGTGACGGCGCGGGATAATCGTCAGAGAGTCAAAGGCGATAGTGATGTGAGCTTTGGAGCGTCGAACTCTGAGTAAGGGGCTTTGAACCTCTGTCCGGAGGTTGACTCCGGTCCGCCGCGCACCGCGGTGCCGACAGATTCTCCGACGCCCGCGCCCGCTCGCCGTTCCCGCGGGGCGCGAGACAGGGGCCGCCATTTCCCTCCCCTCAAAGGCCCGACCAGACTCTATTGAGGAGCGTGTAAACGTAGTAAGCGGCGAGTAGTGTTAAGAGCACCAGCGCCAGCATGTAGAGGACTTGGACAGGCTGGATCGGGGGCTTGCGCCACTCAACGCCGAGTTGCTCGTAGACAGGCCGCAGCCCGATCTTCAACGTGGCCTGAAACAGGTTCCAGAACGTTTGCCTCAACCAGACGGTCTTGAATTTCCGCAAGTGCGGTGTCCAATCCGGCTCAAAGTAGAGGATACCTCCTTGTGAGCCGAGCGGGGGCCATGCGACTTCGTACGGGGGCAACTGACAGGGCAGCCATTCCTGAGCCTCCCGGCTGAATTTTTCGTACACCCTCTGCCCTTCCGGCACCCAGAATACTAACTGCTCGGGCTTGACGGTGGCGACCGCCTGCCGCGCCTCCCACCAGAAGCCGTCAGAGTCGCCGACGCGCATGACCACGAGTCGCGCCTTCGCCATCTGCTCCTTGACTTCCTCCTGCCAACGTCTGGCGTGCGGCACAGATATCCGTGCCGCGCCCGGGTCGGTGGATTCTACCGGCCCCTTGAAAGTGACAAAGGGGCCGAAATCTAACAGCGTCATGCACAGTTCCTGTTCCACGGAGGCCAGCCCCACGGCTCGCGACATGCTCTCGTCATCCTTGAAGGAACGCAGATACAGGACGCGCGGTCGAGGATCATTCGCCATCGCCTCGCCGACCTTCAAGAAGGCACGCCGCTGGCGTTCGCGGTATTTGCCGGTCAACCACGGGATCAGTCGGAGAACCAGCAGCGTCAAGGCAAGCGCCACCCCGGCTAGGAGCAGCCCAGGTTCTTTGCCCTGTGCAAGCAGAGTCAGGAACGTAGCGACTGCCGCGAGGAAGGCCACCGACAGAAGGCTGATACACAGCAGCTCCCACGTGAAGCCCGTGGCAGGCGACGACCACGTTTCCCGTGCCGCGACCTTCCTGGTCGGGTATTTACGACCGGCCCTAACCCGCATATGCCTCCGCCAGCGTTCATTAACGGACGATGACTAGTCTATAAGAAACGTTACGGCACGGGCGGGAAAGGAAACCGGGGAGGAGGGCGGCGAGGGGCAAGGGGAAGGGTGTGCGATTTCACGGCCCGCTCGTGAGACGGCGACCAGTCCCGACACCTTCCGTCACCTTCACGCTCACTTTTTACTGATGACGCGGAAGTTGTACCGCCCGGCTTCCGCCGAACGGCCGTCGGCGGCATAGCCCCGCAGTTGAATCTGATAGTCGCCCGTGGTGAGAAATTCCGTGGGTATGTTGAGGACGACTGTGGCGACGCCTGCGTCAACCTCGGACTTCAAACCGTCGGCGGCGAAAAGCTCTTCGCCCTCAACCGTCAGCACAAGGGCACGGTAGCTTTCGTGCCGCGCCTGAGGAAGCGCGAGCCTGAGAGTCAGGAGCTTGATGTCGTCGGCGAGAGTGACCCGCTTGAGGCCGCCGTCTTCCCGCAGGAGAGTCGGTTGCAGGACCAATTCGAATGCCGGTAGAGCTTGAATGCTTTGGCTGGCGGGGCGCTTGTTGAATTCGGCGACCTGACGCTCGATGCGCGCGCGCTGCTCCCGTAGGAGTGCAGCCTGGTCGGGTGGTCGTAACCACCTCAGCGCCGCCGGGGTGAGGAAAAGCAGGAGAAGTACAACCGCCGAGCCGGCTGCCCAAGCCTTGTGTGCCCGGAGAAACGGCAACGGTTTTCTCCACGACGGTGGCGGCGGACGAGAGTCGTCGCGCGGGGGAGGCTGCGGCCCGTAATGCTCGTCCACATAAATTTCGAGGGCCTGGGCGAAGAGCATCTTCTGGCGTCTCTCGCCGTTGATGATAAAGTTTCTGTCAAAACTCTCGCGCTCGCCTTCAGACAGCGCGTCGAAAACGTACTGATCGATCAAGGCATCCTGAGCCGCGGACAGCCTTTCCGCGAACCCGTCATCGCGAAGCAGACGCTCCTCGATCTGCTCCCGACTCGCCTCGTCGAGGTCACTCAGCAGATATTTTCTCAACAGCACTTCTTCATCACTCGGCCCGCTCATCTAGGCTCCATCCCCCGTCCCCGGAGACGGTTTCCAACCCTATATGGTGATTAGACTAATATCATTACTCTCGGCCGCGCGCGCGAGACACTCCAGCACGCACTTTTCGAGCTTGACGCGAATGCGGTGCGCGCGCGCGCGCAACGCCCCCGCGTTGAGCCGTAAGTGCTCACTCATCTCTTTGTGAGACGAGATTTTCGCCTGTTTCTGCTCTTGATAGTAGCGCAAGATCAACTCCCGGCTCTCCGGCTTGAGCTTCTCCAGGCACTCGTCGAGACACTTCAGCCGCGGCTCCAGTTCGTCGCGGGAGGCGACGGGCGGGGGGGGCCGGAGAGGTCTGCTGCGCCGTCGAAGATACTCCATAAACACCTTCCGAGCGACGCCGTAAAAGTAGGGGGCAGGGTCGCCGACGTAACTCCCCTCCAAGGCGTCTACCTTTCGCGCCACCCGGTTGATAGTTTCGTCAGCCAAATCCTCGGCCTCGCCACACTGACGATTGAGGAAGATGGTGACGAGCCTGCGACGAATCACCTCATACTTCTCGGCGGCGCGGCCGGGATCAGCGTCAAGCCAAGCAAGCAATTGAGTGAACTGCTCTTTGGTTAAGCTCGAATCAACTTTCATCTGAAGATGACAGCGCGTTGAGACGGCGCGGGCAGCGAGGCCGCCTTCACCCCGGCCGCGCCCGCCGACTGTGGCGCACGGCGAAGGCGTAGACGGCGGCGATGACCAGCACGACGGCGGCAAGGATGACCAGCATTTGCGTCAGGCTCGGGCGGCGCGGAACGCCGAGGCTCTCGGCGTACTCGCCCTGAAGCGTGAATGCCGCCCAGTAGAACGGCGCGCGCCAGCGCTCCTGCTTCCACATCTCCCGCTTAGCTGTTCTGAGCGCTGCCGCCGGCGGTAGCCCGTCCCTTAGCATAGCAGTGTAGAAATGGCTCATCAATTCTGCCGTGGCGTCGTCGTCCACCTTCCACAGGCTGGCGACGACGCTCTTCGCGCCCGCGTACATAAAGCCGCTCGCGAGGCCGACGACCCCCTCGCCCCGGACGTTCCTGCCGAGGCCCGTGCGGCAAGCGCTGATCACGACGAGATCGGCGGACAGCTCCATGTTGTAGATGTTGTGCAGGCGCAGGAAGCCCTCACGACTTTCCCCACGCTCATTAATGAGGGAGAGGACGACCCCTGACAACTCCGGCGACGCGTTGTTCAGCAGGCCGTGCGTCGCGAAATGTATGATGCGGTAATCTCTCAGTCCGTCGTTGACGACCCGCTCCTTGGCTGCGTCGAAGCCGGTGGCTACCATCATCTCGCCCGCGGGGATGACCCCCGTGATGGCCTTCGCCTCGCGCAGCGTGGACGGCAGCCGCGAAAGCACAGGCCGGTCGCCGCCCCCGCCGAAGTCTCTCAGGGCGCTAGAGAGGTGGGCCGTATCATCCTCTCCCCCGCTCGCGGGGGCACCGCCGTTAGACGGCAAAGCGATGACGCGCGGGTCGTCCTTTTCGAACACCGGGTCGGCGATTACGGCAATCGTCTTTGTCGCGGCGCCTGCCGGATGCTTCTCGTACCGCAGCGCGGTCAGGGTCAAAGCCGACGGCAAGCCGACGATTTCGTGGTTGAGAAAGAGCAACTCAAGCCCTGCCGCGCCCGCCGGATCGCCCGAACGGCCGGGTGCCGGCAGCGCCTCGAACGGGATATGTCTGATGAAGCCGTCGCTGACGATCAGGAGGCGTTTGGAGCCGAGCCGGCCGGACACGGGGCCGAGGAGCATCGCGCTGAGGGCGGCCGCCGCCCGCCAGTATTCCGCGTCCGCCTCTCTCAGCCTCTCCTCGTCGGCCGGCACCGGCTGCCCCGCTGTTGACTGACGCGCCGTCAGCAGCTCATAAGTTCTGCGGGAGAGCCCCTCAATCGTCGCGCGGCCGGGCAATTCGTAGCCCGCGATTTCGCCGGCGCTCACCGCCCACAGGTAGCTCCGCTCGTCGCCGAGCGCGAATTCGAGAAGGAGCGTGTCGTCGTCCTTGACGATACTCTGTATATCCGCTGCGCGTATCTGCCCGGGTTGCGTGAGAGTCGCCAGGCGCGGGCTCTGCTCTCGAAGCCTGGAGCGGACATCCTGGTACTCGATTGTGAGCGCGCGGATCTCCTGGGCTACCTGCTCGGCCTCCTCGCCGGCCTGCTTGCCGGAGAGCAGGCGCGCCTGATATTCCGCCCTCTCGTCGAGCAACCTGAGCAGTTCCTGCTCCCGGTGCAGGAGTTCGGTGGCGAGACCTTTCTGGGGCTTGAGCTTATCTTCGAACAGCGAGTCGAGCAGCGAGCGGGCGCGCGCCCTCTCACTCGCCACCAGCGCCGCCGCGGCGAATCCTTTATCCGGCTGTTGAGCATGCAGGCGCATCAGCACGTCAATGTATAGTTCGTAGTGCTTGTGCACCGAGGCGAAGTAAGACGTGCGCAGTCGAGAGTTCCTGATTTTCGTGCGCAGGGATTCGCCGATGGCGATTGAGCCTTCAACCAGGGAGAGCGCCGCCGCCAGGTTCCCGTTTTCAAGCTCGGCCTTCGCGGTGTTGAAGAGCGTCAGGGCTTCGCCCCGGTGGTCGCGGATCTCACGCATGAGTTGCAGCGCCTCGGCGTAGCTCGCGAGCGCCTTCGGCACATCGCCGGAGGAGGCGTGGATGTGCCCGATGTCGTTGAGGGCGTAGGCTTGACTGCGGCGGTTCCCGGCCCCGCGATAGATTTTCAAAGCCGCGTCGAACTGCGCGAGCGCCTGCCCCACGTCGCCGCGCGAGAAATAGGCCGTGGCGAGTCCCTGTAGCGCATGTGCCTCGACCACGCGATCCCCCACGTCGCGGCTAAGGTCGAGGCTCTCGCGGTAGTATGCGAAGGCCCGCTCGGCCTCCCCTTTCTGATACAACACCCTGCCGACCAGGAATTTGTTAAGCGCCGTGAAGTCTCGATTCCCGATCTCCTCGTAGAGCCGGAGTGCTTCAAAATAATTATCGAAAGCAGCCTGATACTCGTTCAAATCCAGATAAGCACCGGCGACCCCGTTCAGGGCGGCGGCCGCGCCCTGCTTGTCGCCGATTGCGCGGAAGTGCTCCGCGGCCTGCTTATGCAGGTTGAGGGCGAGCTGCTCCTCGCCGAGAGTGGAGTACGTCCCGCCGAGCGCCGTCCGGGCCAGAGCCGCGCCGCGCCCATCGTTTATAGATTGCCAGAGCGCGAGCGAGCGCTGGAAGTGCTCGGAAGCAGCTTGCGGGTTGCCCAGGTCGCTGTACGAGTAGCCGAGGTTGAGAAAGGCGAGGGCCTGGCCGCTCCGCTCCCCGATGTCCGTCCAGAGAGGAAGAGCGAGGTCGAACATCTCGATGGATTTACGCAGCTCCCCTAATGAGTAGTACACCTCACCCATGATGTTCAGCGCCTGAGCCTTGGCTCTCCTGTAGTCGGCGGAGTCGCGTTTACCCGGCTCGGCGCGCTCGACGACCTCTAACATCTCCTGCGCATGAGATAGCGCCTTCTGTTTCTCGCCCAGATAGACGCTGACGTAGCCGCCGCCGCTGAGGGCTACGAGGCGGGCCAGTTGGTCGCCGCTCCGCTCGCCGAGCGAGAGAGCCTTCGTGTAGTGGGCTAAAGCCGGCTGGTACTGGCTTAGAGCGAAGTAGAGGTCGCCCATGTCGCAGAGCGCCTCTGCCGCCCGGCTAAATTCACCGGCGGCTTCCCACAATCGTTGCGCTTCGCCGTATTTCCTCACCGCGGCGAGCTGTGAGGATTGGTCTTGATGTTCACGTAAGCTCTCCGCTTCGGCGGCGGTGCGCGCGGCCTCGTCCGCTAGTTTGTGACGCGGCGTGGCGTCGGCTACCTCCACGAGGCGTATCTCGTAGCCCCTTGCCGCGGCGTCCGCTTCCACAGAGCGGACTTTTATTTCGTACCGTCCCGAAACGTCGGCAGAGAACGGCAATTCCAGTCTGCCGTAACGCCTGCTTGCCAACTCCGTGCAGGCGCGCCCCGGCTGCACGCACACGGAGACCTTCACTTTTAGGTCTCCTTTAATCATCTCGATGAGGGCGTGCTGTCCCGCCAGCAGATCGATGACATATACATCTGTCTCCCCGGCTGACGTGATTTCGGAGACGGCCGCGCCGGGGGTTAGCATTCGTGGCTCTGTTGGGACTCTATTGTCCCCTGCCCTCACGAAGGTGGGAGACCCCGCGGCCCCGCTTCCAGGTTCTGTGCCGTGAAACAATGCTGCGAGCAGGCAAAGAGCTATATAAATTCTCGCGCGATTGTGGCGCGCGAAAGCACCCGTCAGAATGGGGGAGGCTACTTTCACGCTCCTTACCATGACTTGAACCTTGTCTAGAGGTAGTTGGCGGCGTTAGTGAGATGAAACAGCAAATCGCGCGGGATCGGCCGACTCTGGCCGGAATCAACAACCACTTTCTTGCTTAAAACCGGCCGTCCCGACATTTATTTAACACGGACGGTTGGGAGATACAACGCTTCTGAAGATGTGGTGGAAAGTCCGGAGGGTGTCCCTGTGTGTGCCAGGGCTGATGTCAGGCACAAGTGTGCCGGCGGGTGTGGTGGCGGCCTGCGCCCCGGCGATGAAAATATCGCGCGGCGATGCTCAGCGGTGACGGCCGGCGGGCCGGCGCATTATGACGAAGGCGCGCTTCATCGTCGCGGGCCAAAGAAATGCGGCGGCGTTGACGAGCGTGCCAACGCCGCCGCATCCCTGGGGTGAGGACGACCGCTTCTTTACTTCGCCATGAGTCTGATGGCGGCTATCCGGTCGGCGCTTTTTTCTTCGGCTCGGCAGCATCCTTTCCCGGATTATCGAAAGGTGAGCCGGCTTCTTCAGTTCCGAGACCCTTTGATCTATCGATATCGGCCGCCCCGCCGCGCTCCTTGCGCTGTTCGCTTTCCCTTCGTTCGTTTGGCGCTTTACCACTCTCTGTCGTCATCAGTGTTCTCCTCCTTCTTTGCTAAACTTCGTCGTGCCAGTTGGATTCGTTGTTTCGTCGCCGGCTGAGTGTGCTTGATGCGAATCACTCCGGGCTGCCGTCCAGGTCATCCCGGCGCGGGCAAAGACATGTATCTTTGTCTCACTTTGCGCACGGCCTTCAAGACCTCCGCCCTGGCGCGAATGTGGCCCCGCCATCCATAAGTTGATGGTCGCGTCCTCTGAAACGTTACGTGAGGTGCGTCACCGACCACACTCCTTGAGCAGTCCTGCCGTAACGTTTAACAGCCCGCATACATACTTATAGTGGATGACGCGCCGAGGATACTAAAAGCCACCCGGCTCCGGCGAACGGCGAGACAGAGCCGATGAACGACACGCGCGCAGCATAATACGAGCGGCGCTCGCCGGGAGATTGGATGCGCTGCTGAAGAGGGCGTCCCCATGATTGGCGTGCACATTCACAGGGATTTAAACAAAAGATATACTCCCCCGAATTAGACGGCTATCAGGTAATTGATTGGACCCGGGAAGGCATTGCCAAACTCTGAAGGAGGTTCCACCGAGCTTAAAGGTTATGAATATAGAAAGGCGCGCCCTCGTAGTGGGGATTGATACCTACGCAAATGCTCCACACCTGTCTAGCTGTGTCGCCGACGCTGAGGCCGTCGGCGAGATGCTTGAGCTGAATGCAGACCGGAGCCCTAATTACGTTTGTCGCATCTTGCTCGATAAAATGGAGGACGGGCAGCCAATCACGCGCGCCGCGTTGAGGGGGGCGTGCGAAGAACTGTTCGCCAATTTTAAAGGGGATCTCCTACTTTACTTCTCAGGGCACGGGGTGGTGACCCCCTTCGGGGGACACCTCTGCGCCTTCGACTCGAAGAGGGGTGATTGGGGCATCCCCATGCAAGAGATAGTCGAGCTTGCTATTAACTCCGAAGCGCGTGACATCATCATGATCCTTGACTGCTGTCATAGCGGAGACATCGCAGACCCTACTATCCTAAACGCCAAGCGCGGCGGCGACCCCTTAGCCGTCTTGCGGGAGAACATGACCGTGATCGCCGCGTCGCTCAAGGCTCAGCCGTCGGTCGAGGCGGGCGGACACGGCCTGTTCACTGCGTCGTTGATCGACGCCCTGGACGGCGGCGCGGCGGATCACATGGGGTGGGTCACAGCCTCCGCGATTTACGCCTACGTCGAGCGCAGGTTCGGCTCCTGGGCGGAGCGGCAGCGCCCGGTCTATAAATCTTACGCGACCAGCGTGAGGGTCGTGCGTGAATGCGCTCCGCTGATTGACCGCCTCAAGCTTCGCCGGCTCGTGGAGCTGTTTCCGACGCAGGATTTCCAGTATCGGCTCACGCCCGCGCACGAACCGGAAGACGAGCGCGGGAGAGTGCGTAAGCCGGTGGACAAGGAAAAAGTGGCGGTCGCCAGGCTGTTCAAGGAGTACCGTGACGCCGGACTTCTCAAGCCTTCGACCCCCGGCGAGCAATTGTTCTGGACGGCCCGCCGCCGCCATACGGTGGAGCTAACGTTGCGCGGCCGCGAATACTGGTGGCTGGTCAAAAATAAGAAGATATGAGAGTCGGTTTCACCGGGCATCAGAGACTCAAGGAGCCTGCCAGATGGGGCTGGGTGGAGCGCGAGCTTGACCGCCTTCTCTCTTCTTTAGCGCCGCCGCTGATTGGCATCACCTCATTGGCCGTCGGGGCGGATCAGTTGTTCGCCAACGCGGTTTTGCGACGCGGCGGCTCGCTCGAAGTCGTCATCCCTTTCGCCGGATATGAGCGTACCTTCTCCGAAGGGCGCGACAGGCAAGAATACACTCAACTCTTACAGCACGCCTTAAGAACAGAGGTGTTGGAGAAACATGGTTCGGATGAGGAGGCGTACTTTGCGTCAGGAAAGAGGATGGTTGACCAGTCCGAACTTTTAATCGCCGTCTGGGATGGTCTGCCGGCGACCGGGTTAGGCGGCACAGGAGACGTGGTGAGCTACGCTTTGCAGCAACGGATAAAGACAATACACCTCAATCCCATCACGCAAGAAGTAGAGGAACTCTAAAGGCCCTTAGATATCCGGGACCAGCCCTGCATGACATTTGGGTTAAGAGGGTTTCTAATTCGCAACTTCACCGAGGGCCTGCGCGTTGAACTCCACGCCACCTCTGGAGACAGGCATTAAGGTTAGCGGCGCACACGGCGGGCTTAGTCGTTACCTCGCCGGCATTGAGAGCGACGTTCGGACGCCGACTTGGGATTGTTTTATCGGCCGTAAAGGAAGTTGATATGAGCGCGGACAGGTCTCGCCGTCTATTTTTTCTGCTATTTACCGTTACACTTGCGGGGGCGTGTGGCACAGCTAGGGATCGGGCAAGTGCTCCGCCCGGTAGTTCGCTGGACGCGGTCGGTAACGCGACGGGTAATCGTGCCAGAGTTCGTTCGAGGGATTACCGCGATCCGGACAACGACTTTTCTATCAAAATACCTGCCGGCTGGGAGGTCGAACGAGAAGAGAAGGACGGAGCCTATATGACTGTCATTCGTCCTGAACATTACCGCGCCGCCAACCTTTCCATTATGACGGTTAAGGGGGCTCCGGCGAAAGCCGATTCCGCCGAATTGCAGTCACACATGCTTGTCGAGGGCAGCAAGCCATTTTTTCAGGGGTGGTTAAATGGTCTGAAGGAGCAGGCGCGTGTCGAAGGCACGGGCGATATCTATCCGACGCGGTGGGGTAATTTTAACGCCTTACGTATGGACGTGACTTACTACAGGGGCGACGCGGATGACCCGCGTCAGGGTTATTGCATCTTCCTGAACGGCGATAAAACGATCTTCTTTATCAGCGTGACCGGCAGCCGGTCACGCTTCAAGGAACTGGAAGAGGTTATTTCTACCATACGGATTGAGCCATGACCGCCGCACGCCCTTCCCAGCCTGTGCAAGCTGGCGATGACCCCGCCGTTGATACCGCGCGGGAAGGTTTCAGTTATGACGCGTTTATCAGCTACAGCGGCTTTCGCAAGACGGGAGAGGCGTCGCAGTTTGATCGAAAGGTGGCCGAGCGCCTGCATCGGTCTCTCGAAGCTTACCGCGTCCCCCGCGCGCTCTTGAAGAAATCCCCCGGTCACGCGGCCATCCCCCGGCGGCTCAAAAAAATCTTCCGTGACCGAGACGAAGTCCGCGCGAGCAGTAACCTCAACCATAGTTTGACTGAAGCCCTCCGCCGCTCACGTTTTCTCATCGTCATCTGCTCCCCGCGGGCGCGGCAGTCACAATGGATCAATCAGGAGATTGCCATCTTTCACAGCCTCGGCAGGAGCGAGCGAATTCTGCCGCTCCTGATCGAGGGCGAGCCCGCCGAGGCCTTCCCTGAAGAGCTGTTCAAGGCGAAGCCGGGGGAAAGGGTTCCCACACAGCCCCCCGGCGCACCGGGGAAATGGCTGGCGCAACCGCTGGCGGCCGACATCCGCGCGCCGTCCGTCTCCAAATCTCTGCGCCTCCTGGAGTCTGAAAAACTTCGCCTGCTCGCGACGATGCTCGGCTGCGAGTACGACGATCTGCGACAAAGAGATCATGAACGCTTTGTCAGACGGGCGATGAGCGCCGGCGCAGCGATGCTGACTCTGTTGCTGGTCTTAATAACCTTGAGCGTCTCGCTCTTCTTCGCGCAACAAAGGGCGAACCGCAACGCACAACTGGCGTTAAGTGCCAGCGCCGAAATTCTTCCCGTCGTCGCGCTGGAGCCGGACTCCCCTCTCGGCGCGAACGACCCTGTGACTAGAGAAGTCCGGGTAAACAACGCTCTCACTTATCTGGAAACACTCCGGGAGGACGACCCGGAGAACCTGAAGTGTCTGACCACCCTGCGCGCGCTCTACGGCGCGCGCGCTGTACTGCGGATGGCCCGTAACAGAAGGGACGAAGCGCAGGAGGACTTTCAAAAAGCCGGCTCGTTGGCGATTCCAATCGCGCTCAGCCGTCTCAGAGCGTGGAGGCCGGCCGAACCCAGACGGGTCACAGAGCTTTCCGGCGAAGCTCTGTCATTCCCGAACGACTACGACCTCAATCGGCTCCGCACCCTGCTGGCTATCATGGAGCAGCCGGGGGGCGCGCCGAGCATCAAAAATGCCCTGGATTATAGCGAGGTCGTCGCCGAATACGTTCTGCTGCTGGACACCTCAACCGGAGGAGGAAGGGCCGAAGCGCGGCGCGTCCTACAGTCGAGCCTGAACAGATTTCAACAGGCGCAATCTCGCGAAGCGCTGACCCAACCACAGGCAGACCTCGTCGAAGCCATCAAAACAACTCTTCATCGGATGTCGCCTGACGACTAACGCCGTAAGCACGACACGTCTGACGGCGGGAGATCAGAACAGTGAACGCGCGCTGGCGGCCCATAGCAGGATTCACGTGGGAGGTGTTTTGCATCGCCCTCGCGTGGGCGCTGGCCTTCGCCACGATGCCGGTTGTGTTGTTCTGGGTGATGCGCGGCGCCTACCCGGGCACCCTCTTTTGGACGGCGTTCTGGGGTTACTTCGCCCTCACTTATAAACTGACCGCGTGGCTCAGCAATAAATACCGCGAGCGCCAGAGGAAGACCGTGGTGAGCGCGCAAGATTTGCTGAGCCGTGATGCGCGCCCGTATGTCCTCTACCTGCGTTCCTTCAAGGACGACGAGACCACCTCGCGCCTGTCGAATTTATCAACCGAAGAGCAAGAGCTGGCGACAGTGATGCTTGAGATCGGCCCGTTCGTGGCCTTCGGAGAACCGGGCGAGAAGTTCCCTGACCCGGGGGCGGCGCGCATGTACGTCGCGGAGGGGAGCTGGCAGTCGGAGGTTGAAAATTTGATGTCGCGCGCGCGGCTGGTCGTGGCACGCGTGGGTAACACGAATAGTTTTTGGTGGGAGATGTCGAGGGCGGTGCACCTCGTGAGACCCGAAAGGCTGCTGCTCCTGGTGCCGGAGGATAAGGACGTGTACGAAGAGTTCAGACGAAAGGCGAAGGGCGTGTTTCCCTGTCAGTTGCCCGACCATAAATTCCGGCCCTCACGGTTTGCCTCCTTCAAAAGTCACATCAGTCTAGAGGGGTTCCTTTACTTCGAGCCGGATTGGACGCCGCGCTTGCAGAGATTTAAAACACCTAATCTGAGACAAAATTACTGGGCGCCGGGGGTGCCCACCTTTAAGACGGCGCTACGGCCTGTCTACGAACGGCTCGGGGTTGAGTGGGAGCGTCCGCCTTTGCAAATGATCCAGATACTCCCCCTGGCGATGCTTCTTCTCTTCCTAATGTTCGCCATCTACCTCATGGCGCGGCTGACGGCTCAGTTGGTGGCGCTGATTCAGTGACACACGGGGCCTGGCCTGCCGCCTAGAGGAGCGCCCGGCTATTACCCGCCCCGCCTTCAGCCGGGGGCCGCCGCGGCTGCCGAAAGAGTTCAATGCGTATCGGACTTATCAACGTCACGCACCTGACGAGGGTGCGGGAAACTTTTAAACCGGGGTGTGCTTCGGCGGTCGTTGACGAGGTTGTGGAGTTCGTCAGTTGTAATTTCTAGCGTACCGCACCTGCGTATGCAGCGTTCTCGTGGCCGAATTGCCGTTGCGCGGCGGCAACGTTCCCGGTCTTTTCCATGATGCGCCTGCCCGAGTGAGGCGTTTCTGCCCTCACCCGGGCGAGGATCGCGACACCGTTTCGCGTCGTTGTCTACCAGTGTGTAGATGGTAGCATAATTGCATCGGAGCGGAGGATGTCAGTCAGGTGCGATTTTGTCCCACGTTCATATATAACCACCAGGTATCATTCGGCGCTCGGCCGAGACGCTACTTCTTGCGGCATTTGTCCGGGTCGAGGGGGCGGGTCCGCACTTGGTGAACAGGTAATAGTCGGCGCGCCGGTGCGAGACCGCCCTGCCTATTAACTCCTCGCTCTCCGGGTAGCACTCCGCCGTGTCGATGACGTTGAGGCCGGCGTCGAGGGCGCCGCCGAGCAGGCGCCCGACGGTGTCGGCCGGGGTCTGCTCGTAGCCGATCTCCGAGCCGCCGAAGCCCAAGACGCTCACCTCCAAACCCGTCTTCCCTAAGACTCTCTTTCCCAAAGTTGTCACCCTCGCGAACTCATACCGGCGTCCACGCCCGGGCCGGAAATTGTCGGCTTCTGGCGGGGAGGCTTTCCCGCGCGTTTCATCCCTTCACGTCGTTACCTGCCCGCGCCCTTGTGGACGAAGCCGTCCTTCATCACGAACGTCACCTTCCCCATGCCGCGGATGTCCCGCAGCGGGTCTCCCGCGACGGCGACGATGTCGGCCAGCTTACCCGCCTCCAGCGTGCCGAGGTTCTTCTCCCAGCCGAGCAGCCTCGCTGCGTTGAGGGTGCCAGCCACTATCGCCTCCATCGGCCTCATCCCGCCCCACTCGACCAGCAGCGTGAACTCGCGCGCGTTCGTCCCGTGCGGGATGACGCCCGCGTCCGTGCCGAGGGCGATGGGCACGCGGTGGGCGACCGCCAGCTTGATGGCGTTGCGCATGGCCGCCGCGGCCGCCAGCGCCTTCTCGGCGCGCAAGCCTTTGAGCACCCCGCCCCTCGCCAGCCGCTCGACCGCCTCGCCCGCCATCAGCGTCGGCACTAGGTACGTGCCGCGCCCGGCCATCAACCTGGCCCCCTCCTCGTCGAGGAACGAGCCGTGCTCGATAGACGCCACCCCGGCGCGCGTGGCGATCTTGATCCCTTCGGCCCCGTGCGCGTGGGCCGCCACCTTCCGCTCCAGCTTCGACGCCTCTTCGACTGCCGCCTTCATCTCCTCGGCGGTGTACTGCGTCACCCCGACGGCGTCGCCCTCCGACAGCACCCCGCCCGTGGCGCAGGTCTTAATCACGTCGGCCCCGTACTTGACCTGGTAGCGCACGGCCGCGCGGACCTCGTCGGGGCCGTCGGCGATGCCCTCGCGGACGGAGCCGTCGAGCAGGCCCGGCCGGTAGGCGTTCTCGTCGCAGTGGCCGCCGGTGATGCCGAGCGAGTGGCCGGCCGTCTGCATGCGCGGCCCCTCCACCCAGCCCTCGCCTATCGCCTTGCGGAGGGCCACGTCGTCGAACTCGCCGCGCGCCCCGACGTTGCGGATGGTGGTGAAGCCGGCGAGGAGCGTCCTCTCGGCGTTGGCGACGGCGATGATGGCGCCGAAAGAGCTGTAATCTTTGACGGCGGACGCGTCGGCCTCCGGGTCGCCGAGGACGCGGCCGATGATGTGCGTGTGCGCGTCTATGAAACCCGGCAGGAGGGTCGCGTCACCGAGGTCAATGACCTTCGCCCCGGCGGGCACCGTGACGGCGGACGCGGGGCCGACGGCCGTGACGCGGTCGTCTGTGACCACGACGACCGCGTTAGCGACCGGCGGGCGGCCGGTGCCGTCTATGAGCCGCGCCGCCCGCAGCACCGTCACCCCTTTGCCCTTCCGCGGCTGAGGTCTGAAGGGTGACGCCTGCCCCGCGCCCTCCTGAGCGCCGAACGGCGGTGCCACCAGGGTTAACAACAGAATGGACGAGAGGAGCGCCTTCGGCCCGGTCATAAAGACTCCTTAACGAAGCCCGACGTGTAGAGGCCACGCGGGCGGCTTTCTCTTCATGCAGACGCAAAATAACACACCCCTCCCGGAGGCGCGCACCAAACATGAGGCCGAGCCGGCGCTGCCCGCCATAAGAAGCGAGCCTTTCGGCGAGCAGGCGCGACGCCACTGCGGCGCGGAGTGCGTGCTCGCCAAGCACGTCGAAGTTGTTTCCGGGGGAACTGTGGGCACCGTTCTGTGCCGCCAGCGAACGCAACCCGGCTTCGCCGAGGTAGACGCAGGCCCCCCTGAGGCTCATCGTCGGCACCGCCCCGGAATCGGTGTTAATCTCGCGCAGCACGCGCAAGGCCAGCGCGGGCTCGCGCATGACCTGACTGACGAGGTCGTTAAGCGAGGCGTGGTGGAAGCTCGGCGGCGACTGCGACGGGAGCCAGTGCCTTTGCAGGATTTATTTTGAGACGAGGAGCTTCGCCTGTCGGCGGTCAGGTCGATCAGTGATCATGAGAATCGGCTGCGGGCTGTTGATGGGTGTACTGACGGGGCGGGCGAAATACAGGGCGCACGGAGCACCCGCCCAAGATATGCTACGCGGCGTGGGGCCGCCCTGCCCGCCCCTCCCGACGAACCTCTCGAAGGCGCCGGCCAGGCCGACTCCTCGGAAAAGCGGGCCGGGCGGCTCCCGGTTTGGGGCGCGTTCTACAAAAGGTAAGTCTCGTCCGGGTAGCACCAGGCCCAGTCTTCATTCCGCTCCAGTGACTTCACAATGGGGTGACCCGTGGCCGGATAGTGCTTCGAGGCGTGCCTGTTCTTCGACGAGTCGCAGCAGCCGACGTGGCCGCACGTCATACACAGACGCAGATGAACCCACGTGTCCCCCGAGCGCAGGCACTCCTCGCAGCCCCGCGCGCTCGGGAGCACCGGTCGCACCTCGACGAGATGCTCGCAGTTCACGGACAGATTTTCTAAATCAAGTTTGACGACCCGCTCCGTATCCACGCCCGCGCCACCCCCGGCAATCGCCAGCGTAGCCTTCTCACCCCCTTCCGACGACTCGCTCTCATTCGCCCGGAAAATAGCTGCCACGCGCGTGAAGGCGTCCGTAGGCCCTGCGAGGGCCACCTCATCCCCGGGCCGCAGCACGAAGTCTCCGGGCGGGTCTGTCAGAGTCTTACCGTCCCTCAGAACTTCACGCACCCTGATGCCGAAGGTGGTGTCGAGAGCCAGCCTGGCTAGGGGCTGTTTGGTTACGGGCGCCCCGGCGCGGACAGTGACGGTGCGCGTGTCGAAGCAGTCGGGCCCCGCGCTGCACACGACAACGGGCTGCTCGCCCTCCGCACGGTCATGTAGGAGCGCCGCGTAGCCGCCGCGGCGGATGGCCTCCTCATGGGCGTCTATCTCGGCGGCCGGGATGCGGTAGCCCCGCAGCACGTCGCTGAAGAGCGCCACGACCGACTCCAGCTCCTCGGCCACCGCCCGGTCTGCGCCCGCCTCGGTCAGCCGCTCGACCTCCTCCATGTAGCGCGTGCGGACGAGGATGCGCGCCGTCGGGTTGAGCGTGCGCGCGACCGCTGTGACCCTCCGCGCCACGGCCGGCTCGTCGTCCGCGACGACCACCATCTTCGCCCTCTCGACCCCGGCCATCAGGAGCGTGCGCTGCCTGGCCGCGTCACCCCGAAGCACGTGGTGCCCCTCACCCTCGGCCTCGTTCGCACCCTCAGGGCTGAGCGTGGTGATGACGTAAGGGATGCGCGAGCCGGAGAGGACGCGGACGAGGCGGCGCGCCGCCTGGCCGTAGCCGGCGACGATGACGTGGTCTTCGATGTCTGGGCCGTGCCCCTCGGGCGCCCCGGCGGCGAAGGACTCAGAGCCCTTCCGGTTGTGCATCTCCTCCATCTTCCGCGCCAACTTCGAGCCGGCTTGCATCAGGAGCGGCGTGAGCACCATCAGCACGACCGTCGAGGCGATGAAGGTCTGCGAACCCACTTCCCCCAGCCCGCCCGGCGACAGCCCGGCGTCGCGCCCCGCCCGCTCCAGGACGAAGGAGAACTCGCCGACCTGCGCGAGCGCGAGTCCGGAGGCGGCGGCGACCGGCGCCCCGTAGCCGAGCGCCAGAACGCTCGCACCGGTCGTCAGGAACTTGACAGCCAACACCAGCGTGACGGCCGCGGCGACCAGCGGCAGGTTCAGGGTTAGGAATCTTACGTCGAGCAGCATCCCGACCGAGATGAAGAAGGCCGCGCTGAAGAGTATCTGGAGCGGCAGTATCTCGCCGAAGGCGTGCTCGCTGAAGCGGCTCTCGCTGACGAGCAGCCCGGCGAGGAAGGCGCCGAGCGAAAGGCTCACCCCGGCGAGGCTCGTCAGGTAGGCCGTGCCGAAGCAGATCGCGATGACGGTCAGCAGGAAAATCTCGGGCGAACAGATCCGGGCCACCTCCTCCAAAAGCTTCGGCATCACGCGGCGGGCGACGAGGAGCACGGCGGCGATAATCGCCCCGGCCTTGGCGAGCGCCCACACGATGCCCGCCCCGGAGCCGCCCGCCCCCCCGAGGGTCGGCACCAGCAGCACCATCACGACGATGGCTAGGTCCTGGAAGATGAGGAGGCCGAGGGCCACCTGCCCATGCGTGTCGCCCGTCTCGCCCTTGTCCGCCAGCACCTTGAGCACGATAGCGGTCGAGCTGAGCGCGACGAGGAACCCGGTGAAGAGCGCCGCGCGCCAGCCGACCCCGAAGGCGGCGAGCAGCCCCGTAGTCAGCGCGGCCGCGAGCCCCACCTGCAAGCCCCCGCCGCCGAATATCAGCCTCTTGATCCGGGCGAGACGTCCGAGGCTGAACTCTATGCCGATGGTGAAAAGGAGCAGGATCACGCCGACCTCGGCCGCGGCGTTCACCAACTCCTGGTCGCGCACCAGCCCGAGCGCGTTCGGCCCGATCAGCACGCCCGCCAGCAGGAAGCCGACGATGGGGACGAGCCTGAGCCGTTGACAGAGGTACGCGACAACCGCCCCTGCGACGATGAGCGCCGCGGTCTCAGTGAAGAAGGGAGGGGCCGCCCCGGCGGCGAGAAAAAAGTTCATGGCTTAAGCTGTTAAGAACGACCGGCGGATGCCGTGACGCGGCGGCCGCGTATCATCCGACCTCCGAGCTCCCATCGTGCCGCCTGTCAGTGACTCTCGCTGACCTGCCCGAGCGGCAGGCGCACCTGGAAACGGCTCTGCTCGAGGCGCTCAATGCCGCATTCCCAGAATGAGCTGAGTTGCGCCACGCTCTTGCCACCGGGAGGTAGATATGAATAAAGCGAGGTCGGCACCTGTTCCGCACGAGACCCCAATCGTGTTCGTTGTCGACGACGGCGTTTCGGTGCGCGAATCGCTGGAATTGCTGATCCGCTGCGCGGGCTGGCTGCCGGAAGTCTTCGCGCCCGCGCAAGAATTCCTCGCCCGCCCGCGAGCCCTTGCGCCGAGCTGCCTGATACTCGACGTTTCCCTTCCGGGCCTCAACGGTCCCGAGCTGCAGAAGCTCGTCGCCGTCAATCGGATCGACATGCCGATCATCTTCATCACGGGTTACGGCGACGTTCCGATGACGGTGCGGGCCATTCGAGCGCAGTTCCGCTGCAATTGGCCGCGAGGCCGGGATACAGGCGCTCCGCGACTGTTACGCGTCACTCACCCCTCGCGAACATGAGGTCATGACGCTGGTGGTCTCCGGCCTGTTGAATAAACAGGTCGGTTTCAAGCTTGGCATCAGCGAGATCACGGTGAAGGCACACCGAGGCAAGGTGATGCAAAAGATGCAGGCCGACTCCCTCGCCGACCTGGTGAAGCTGGCGCGGTCGCCTCCACGCGGCGACTGAAGCCTCTCCTGTACGCCCTCGTGCGCCCCGCTAGAGCGGCACCAACTCCGTGGTCGTCGCCCTGGATTTCGCGCGCCCCATATCCCGCGCGTATTTGACAGACCCGGGCGTGTTGTACTTCTCCAGGTAGGCTTGAGAGACGGCGTCCTTCAATCGCTCGCTCCTCGTCCGCACGGCGCGTACGGGAATCTCGCGCCCCCCGATGCTGATGGCGCCGCGTGGGTCTTCGAGGAATGTCCGATACCAGCTCCGAGGTTTCAGACTCCAGGAGCGCACGAAGACGCGGCCTTCTACCACTACAGCCCAGATGCCGATAAAGCGGTGTTGCACGCCGGCGCGGATGCCAAGCATCTTACCGCCGCGGATGGCGGCTAGAATATCGTCTGTGAAACGTCGCTTCGCTTTCATGTATCTATCTCTGTCACTGGCGCGCCCGAGCCTGACGAGTGGGCTGAGGTCTGTCTAATTCAGTGTATCCTGTGATCTCGCAGCCAGCTAACGCCCGGCATTGTATGTTGACTCACGCGGCTTTGAAGCGACAAGCTCTCAGCCGCAACTGAGGCGCCGGTGAGGCTGCGCCCGGCATCCGGCTCTAAAGCCCGTGGGTGAGATGAAGCCCCCGGC
>JALZHT010000545.1 GCA_030860645.1 Acidobacteriota bacterium | reverse complement strand
GCACGACCGTCGAAGCGCCGCCCGCGCAGCCCGCCGGCGGCGGCTTCAACTCCGCGCTCTCCGTCACGCTGCCCGCGCCGCTTGCGCCGGGCGCATCCGTCAACGTCCGCTTCCTCCTCGGCATCCGGCAGAGCGGCGCCTTCCGCTTCTACGTCAACGTCGAGGCGCTGCCTTAAATTAGTTTCGGGTCCCGGGCCGAAGGCATTTTAGATTTTAGATTTGCGATTTTTGATTTGCGATTGGAGAGAGCGCCGCCGCCTTCTGCAATCGCAAATCCAAAATCCAAAATCTAAAATGCCTTCGGCCCGGGACCCGAAACGGTTTTCTTCATCCGCCGCAGGACGACGAGGGCGATGCCGGACATGATGAGCGCGCCGCCGGCGAGCGTCCGCCACGTCAGTTGCTCGCCGAGCACGAGCATGCCGAGCAGCACCGCGAAGAGCGGGGTGACGAGCGCGATCAGCATGGTCTTCGTCACGTCCATGTTCCGCACGAGCCAGTAGAAGAGCAGGAAGGCGACGACCGAGCCGACGACCGTCAGGTAGAGGAGCGAGACGAGGGCGAGCGGCGTCCAGTTGAAGCGGGCGGGGTTGCCCTCGAAGGCGAGGGCGTAGGCGAGGAGCGGCACCGTCCCGCAGACCATCTGCCCGGCGGCGAGCAGCGCCGGGTCGAGGCCGCCGCCGCGCGCCTTCACCAGCACGTTCGAGTAGGCCACGAAGATCGCGCCCGCCACGATGGCCGCGCAGCCCCACAGCGCCATCTCGCCGGCCACGCTCAACTGGTTCGAGAAGATCACGCCGACGCCCGTGACGCCGAGGCCGACGCCCGCCAGCCGCGCCGCCGTCAGGCGCTCGCCCGGCAGGTGGAGGTGCGCGAAGACGAGGCCGAAGGCGGGGATGGTCGCCTGTAAGAGCGCCGCCAGCCCGGAAGAGATGTGCTGCTCGCCCCAGAAGAGCAGCCCGTAGTTAAGCCCGAAGGCCAGCACGCCCGTCACGAAGACGAGCGCCCAGTCGCGGCCCGCGCGGGGGAGCGGCCGGCGGCGCGCGGCGACGATGGCGAGGAGGATGGCCGAGGCGAGGACGAAGCGCGTGGCGGCGAAGCCCACGGGCGGCAGGTCGCGCAGCCCCAGCTTGATGAACAGCCACGTGGAGCCCCAGATGGCGGCCAGCAGCACCCAGACGACGCGAGCCTTCATCCGGCATTCATACGATAGGCGGGGGGAAAAGGCAAAAGGGAAGAGGAGGTAGTCAGTAGCCGGAGGCTGTTCGGATTTAGCCCCCGAAAGGGCGGGAGAATGTAGCTCGGGGCGAAAGCCCCGGTGACGGGCGGCGGTAAAGGTCGAAAGCCCCGGAGGGGCGCGAGAGATTTCAAGGCTCGTCATGCCCGCTGGAAATCTCTTGCGCCCCTCCGGGGCTGAATTCTCAAACGCGCGCGGTAGACAGGAGAGTAGCTTTCGCCAGCGACTCGTCAGATTGGCCGCGCCGACGCGCGCCCCACAACCTGCCGTCTGCTGACTGCCGACTACCGCCTACTGCTTCGCTGCGCTCTCATGGCCGGGCCTCTGGGGATGGGCTGGCGTGCCGAGGGCCGCGCGCTCGTTACTTGGCCGGGCCGCGCTGGGCGTCGGGGTTGAAGTCAACCACGTTGCCGGCGGGCAGCGCGTGCGGGCGGATGCCGTAGCGCTTGATCTTGGCGTTGAGCGTCGTGACCTTGATGTTGAGTAGGCGTGCCGCGCGGCGCTGGTGGCCGCCCGTGTGCATCAAGGCCCAGCGGATCAGCTCGGTCTCGAAGCGGCGCACTTCGTCGGCGAAGTCGAGGTTCGGGTGGCCCTCGAACTTCTCGTGCCCCTTGAGCGACTCGACCTCACGCAGCAGCGCGAGCGTCAGCTCCTTGAGCGTCTTCACCTTGAGCGAAGACGCGGCCGGCTCCGGCGCGGCCTCCGCCTGCGGGCTTTCGTGCGCGTAGTGCTTCCTCTGTTCCAGCATCTCTGCCAACTCCTTTCGTGCTCCCCCTCCGTTCAGCCATGGATCAAAAGGCGCGCGGGGCGGGCTGGGTGGGCCTCAGTCCCGGATGGCCTTCAGTTGTTCGAGGCAGTGGGCCTCGACCTCTTGCGTGTTGCGTGAACTCAGCAGGTAGTCGTCGCCGTCGTTCGGCAGCAGCCACCCGCCGCCCGGCCCGCGCACGAGGTGCCCCAGCTCGTGCAGGAGGACGAGGGCGCGGGCCTGCGGCGTGTGCGCCGGGTAGCGCCCGACCTGCATGCGCGCGGCCCAGGTCAGAGAGACCTGCGGCCCGAGCGGCCCGTCGCGGTTGATCGTCGCCCGGTCGAAGAGGCGGTAGGACGCGCCGGTCTCGTGGTTCTGGTAGTAGGTAAAGGCCCCCGACATCCGCACGGCCACCCTCGGGTCGCCGAGCGGGCTGCTGCTCAGCCGGCGCGCGAACTGGTTGAAGGCCTCGACCGCCTTCGCCGGCCCACCGAAGAAGCGGCTGCACTCGTTCTCCTCGCTGAGAATCCCGAACACGTCTTTGTAAGAATCCTCGACGGCCAGCCGCCGCGCGTCGAGCGGCGTCGGGACGGGCGCGGGCCGCGCGGCGGCCACCGGCGGCGGCAGCGGCACCTCCTCCACAGTTTTCAGGTCGGACAAGTCCATGCACCTGGTCGCCAAGACCGGCTCGTGCGCGGCGGCGCGCGCCACTGCCGCGGCCGGTGCGGCGTGGATCAGCGCCCCCACGGCGAAAGCAAGGGAAACAGACGGCAGCCGCATCCCGACACCTCCTGTGTTCGCTGCTCAGGACTGTTCCCTCCAGTCACGTGACGTGGGCCGCGGCGGCGCCGGACAGGTCGGCTCCCGTGGTCACGGACGCCTCGGCCAAAAGGCGCCGCGAGCGCCGCGCGCGGCCGATGGGTGAATTTTAGAGAGGCGGCGTGGATGCCCGAAGAGATTTGTGATGAACTGGACATCAGGAGTGATGAAACGGTCTCCACGGCGAGGCGAACGCGGCCCGATTTACACTTTATTTACAAGCTTTTGCGCCCGCGGACAGGAGTTGGAAAGATTTTCGATTGGCGATTTTTGATTTTTGATTGGAAGGCGGAGGCGCTCGCCGCTTCTCTCAATCGCCAATCAAAAATCCAAAATCAAAAATCCCTCGCGCCCGCAACCCGGAACTTTCGCGGTGGTATTATCGGGGCGGAGGAGGACGCCGGTGCCATTCCAGCAAGAGCCGCCCGCGCTCGGCAACCAATACGCGGACGACCGCGCTCTGCGCTCGTACCTGCGGCGCGCGCTCCCCGCTGAAGTGCTCCGCGAGATCGAGCCGTCGCTCCGACACCTGGGCGCGCTGGCCGGCGGCGAACTCTACCGGATGCAGTTAGAC
>JALZHT010000544.1 GCA_030860645.1 Acidobacteriota bacterium | reverse complement strand
GTCACAGAGAAGAGATTGTCTTTCTCTGTGACCTCCGCGGAGCCTCCGTGTTCTCTGTGTTGAAATCACCGGCCCGACGCTCAAGCGACGACGAGACTTCATGGAATCTGACCATCAAGACGCGACCGGCCCCGGCGCGCCGCGCGCGGCGAGCGTCCGCGCCGAGTTGATCGCGGGCGTGACGACGTTCTTCACGATGGCCTACATCGTCGTCGTCAACCCCTCGATCCTCGCGGCCGAGGGGACGGGGATGCCGTTCTCCGGGGTGCTGGCGGCGACCGTCCTCGTCTGCTTCACGATGACGCTCCTGATGGGCGTCTACGCGAAGCTGCCCTTCGCGGTCGCGCCCGGCATGGGCATCAACGCCTTCTTCGCCTACACCATCGTCATCGGCCAGCGCGTGCCGTGGCCCGTGGCGCTGGGCATCGTCTTCTGGGCCGGCGTGCTCTTCCTGCTCGTCTCGGTGACGCCCGTGCGCGAGGCCATCGCGCGCGCCATCCCGCCCAACCTGCGCCTCGCGACGGCCGCCGGCATCGGCGTCTTCCTCACCTTCATCGGGCTGAAGAACGCCGGCTTCGTCGCGGCCGACCCCGTCACCTTCGTCAGGCTCGGCCGGCTCGGCCCGCCGGCGCTCCTCACGCTCCTCGGCCTCGCCGTCACCTTCGTGCTGATGAAGCGGAAAAGCCCCTTCGCCTTCCTCGCGGGCATCTTCGCCGTGACGGCGTTGGCGTGGGCGCGCGGGCAGGTCGAGGCCCCGGCGCAGTTCTTCGCGTGGCCCGACTTCGGGAGCGTCTTCCTCAAGCTCGACGTGGCCGGCGCGCTGCGACTCTCCCTGCTGCCCGCCATCATCGCCGTGATGTTCACCGACCTCTTCGACTCGATCTCGACCTTCATCGGCGTCTCGCACGCCTCGGGGATGCTCGACGCCGAGGGCCACCCGCGCCGGCTGCGCGAGGGGCTGATCGTGGACTCGTGGGCGACGCTCGGGGCGGGGCTCGCGGGGACTTCGTCGGGGACGGCCTACATCGAGTCGGTCGCGGGGATCGAGATGGGCGGGCGGACGGGTCTCACGTCGGTCTTCACGGCCTTGTGCTTCCTGCCGTGCTTCTTCGTCGCGCCGCTGGCGGCGATGGTGCCGCCTTACGCGACGGCCGCCGTGCTCATCCTCGTCGGGGCCTTCATGTTCCGCAGCGTCGCCGGCATCGCCTTCGCGCGCGTCGAGGACGCGCTCCCGGCCTTCCTCACCGTCGCCCTCATCCCGCTCACCTTCTCCATCACGCAGGGCATCCTCTGGGGCTTCATCACGCACGCCGGCCTCTACCTGCTCGCCGGCCGCGGCCGCGAAGTCCGCCCCGCCATGTACGCGCTCGCCGCCCTCGCCGTCGGCCTGCTCGTCGTCGGCGGCTTCGCCTGAAAGAAGGGTTGTGGGTGCTGGGTGCTGGGCAGAAGTGGCTTGTCTTTTACCCAGCACCCAGCACCCTTCTTACGCCGCGAGGACGGCGCGCATGCGGACGTGGTTGAGGAGGAGTTCGAGGTAGCTGCCGAACTGGTGGAGGAAGGTCTTGACGGCGCGCTCCGAGTTGAGGGCCGGCACCTGCGCGGCGAAGCTCTCGACCATCGCCCAGTCCTTCTGCATCAGGTAGCGCATGCTCCGCTGGCGGAAGTCCTGGAGGCGCAGGACGAAGAGCGAGAGCGCCTGCGGGCTGAAGTCCTGCTCGGTGTGGCGGATGAGCCGGAGCAGCGCCGCGAGGTCTTCGCAGAGGCGCTGCGACTTCTCGCGCCTGACCTTAATGTCGCCGAAGAGGCTCACGTCGCTGACGGCGTTGTCGAGCGCGTGGGCGACGATGACGGTGGCCTGCTGGAAGCAGTTGCGCAAGACCTCGGCGGCGTCGCCGGAGCGCGCCCGGCGGGCGTCCGCTTCCGCCTCGTCGGCGCGCGCCAGCTCGCGGTCGAAGACGCGGCGCAGCTCGTGGCGGATGGCGAAGGCCGCGCTCTCCAGCGCCTCGGCGAGCGGCCCCGCGACGTACTCCTCGGCCCGGTGGGCCTCGATGAAGTCGCTGAGGCTGAGCGCCTCGCCCTGGATGATCGAGAAGAGCGGCTGCGCGTCCTGGCCGGAGGAGGCGGCAGAGTCAACGGCGTCGAGGTAGCCGAGCAGGCGGGTCAGGTCGTCGAAGGTCTGCCCGACGAAGTGGCGCAGCGGCGTCGGCCGCGTGGCCTGCGTGAGTGCGCGGAGTTGTTGGAGCAAGACTGTGGCCTCCCGTTCCCGCCGGGGTGTACGAGCGAAATTCCCGTGAGGCGCGGTGAGGGCCGCTTCCTACGGGGCTCGTCGGGAGAGCCGCCTGCGCCAAAGCCCGCGGGAGGGGCGGGCCGAGCGCGGTTTGTAGCAGCTTGCCGGAGAGGCTGTCAACAATTATGCCGGATTACTGTTGAGTGTACTGGGGGGCGGTTTTCAATACAGAGCACACGGAGGGGGCACAGAGGGCACAGAGAAGACAAATTGATTTCTCCGTGAACTCTGTGCCTCCTCCGTGGCCTCTGTGTGAACCTTACCTGACCCTACACTCAACAGTAATCCGCCCTAAAAGGGTGCCGGGTGCTGGGATAAAGACAAGTCGCTTTTAACCAGCACCCGGCACCCTTTCGTTCAACGCCACTTCCTTATTTTCTGGAAGCGCCGCTTGACCATGTCGCGGCGCAGCGGCGAGAGGCGGTCAATGAAGAGGAGGCCGTCGCAGTGGTCGGTCTCGTGGAGGACGCAGCGGGCGGCGAGGCCCTCGGCCTCCTGTTCGAAGGTCTGACCCTTCACGTCCTGCGCGCGCAGCCGGACGCGGGCGGCGCGCGCGAGCGGGGCGTGCACCTTGCCGACCGACAGGCAGCCCTCCTCGCCCTGCTGCTCGCCCTCGGCCGACAGGATTTCCGGGTTGGCCGCGACCAGCTTCAGCCCGTCGCAGTCCATCACGAAGAGCCGCAGCGAGAGGCCCACCTGCGGCGCGGCCAGCCCCACGCCCTCGGCCGCGTACATCGTCTCGAACATGTCCGCGGCCAGCCGCCCCAACTCCGCGCCGAACTCCTCGACCGGCTCGCCGACCTCCTTGAGCACCCGGGTCGGGTACTCGACGATCTCCATCACTGCCATCCCGCCCCCCGAAAGAATTTTTGATTTTTGATTTTTGATTTGCGATTGGGAGTCGTCAGCCGACGGCATTACTGAAAACTGATAACTAACAGCTAAATCAAAAATCGCAAATCAAAAATCAAAAATTCCTCGGCGGAGTGTAGAGCAGGTGTCGGGCGCGTGTCATGTGGGGCGAAAGGCCGCGCGCCCTGCCCGCCCGCGCCCGGAGGGAATGGGCGCGGGGGCGGCCACGGCGGGGCG